>CAZACG010000021.1:0-9059 GCA_964483645.1 uncultured Oscillospiraceae bacterium
CGGGAGAGCGTCACATGCCAGCGCTGCCAGAACTCGCGGATATTGAGGCTCTTGTAGGGGGAGTTGAAGTTGATCGGAATGTGAATGTTGAACATCAGGCCGACGCCGGTGGCCATGTCGCAGTAACCGGAGAAATCAAAATAGAGTTGCAGCGTATAGCCCACGGCGACAATCCATGCTTCCATGGTGTTGAGCGAAGCTGCCGCCGCATAGCCCGCTTCCACGGCGATGGCGAAGGTATCGGCGACGACGACCTTCTTGAACAGGCCCAGCGCAAAAGCGTACAGACCGGGCGCGAAATGGTCGAAATTGAAGCGGCGATTCTTGGGATCGGCAAATTGTGGAACGATTTCGCTATGCAGCACGATCGGTCCTGCGATCAGCTGGGGAAAGAAGGTGACAAACAGCGCATAATCGAGGATGTTGTAGCGCGGTACGGTTCTCTTGTAGCTGTCAATTACATAGGAAAGCTGCTGGAAAGTGAAAAAGGAGATGCCCAGCGGCAGCATGAGGTTATAGATCGTCAGATGAAGACCGAAGGCGCTGTTCAGATTCTTAACAAAGAAGTCGTGATACTTAAAAGCAAACAACACGCC
Organism: uncultured Oscillospiraceae bacterium; assembly: GCA_964483645.1. GTDB lineage: Bacteria > Bacillota > Clostridia > Christensenellales > Aristaeellaceae > Ventricola. The sequence goes on from CAZACG010000021.1 coordinate 597, forward strand.
CAAATTGAGCGCAAGCCCCAGCAGCATCAGCGGCAGACGAACGGACTTCCTTTCGGAGATGAGCATGATCTGACTGAGCGCGTAGTTGATTAAAATACTGCATAAAATGATGGGGACATAGGACGGATTGTTGTATCCGTAGAACACGAACGAAGCCAGCACAAGAAACAGCTTGTTGGCCGGGATGCGCTCGGGCAGCTTTCCAAGCAGGAAATAGACGATGAGCGTGATAGGCAGGAAGGCCAGCATGAAGACATAGGAATTAAACAGCATGTTTTTTTCTCCTTTGGCGTCGGATGATGACGGTGTCAGTAGGGAAAGCTCTCCGGCCAGCAGCCCGCTTGGATGAGCTGCTCGGTCAGGCTGATAAGCAGCTCCTGCGTCTTTTCCACGCAGGAAAGCTCCGTGACCCGGTACTCGTCCCGGCTGATGCACAGGGCGATTTCTTCGTTGATCCACGGGCCGTAGTGAGAGGCATCGATGTAGTGATCGAGATTGAGAATCCAGTCCGTCCGCCCCTGAAAGTCGTAGACTTTGACATTGTCGTAGGGGAGAAGGCGTTGAATGAGGGCCTGCTTTTGCTCCAGATGGTAGTACAGCGCGCCTTCTTGATAGAATCTGTACCACTGTACAAGCGAATAGGGCGGAAAGAAGAAGAGAAACTCGGTTTCCGGATGCGCTTCAATATAGGGAAGAAGGTTGTATTCCACGTTCAGGCGTGTCTGCTGGGAGAGCTGCGCAGGGCTGTGAAGCTCTCCTTGATCGACCGTTTCGCCGGTGATGGTGGTTCCGGCAAGGGCAGCTTCTTTTCCGTATGAATACATGCCGCCCCATGTATACATCGTATCGCGCTGCGTCGGGGCGGTTTGCCCGAACGTAGATAAGCACTGAGGAATGTAGCGAGCCAGAACGCTCTGGTTGAACCAGTAAGAGACGTCGTTGAGCAGGCTGTCGTCATAGAGATAATCCGGCATCTCGCACTTGGGCATGGTATAGAAGTAGGTCATCAGCTCAATGTCCACGCCGTAAAGGATGCGACGGATGTGCTGTGCGCCGAAGGCCAGATCCATCATCTGTTTGTGATTGTAGGGAGAGCCTGCATTGATGGGCAGTTTGATAAACCTTCCGCCCAAGAGCGTATCCAGTTGGCTGGGAGCAAAGTTTTCCGTCATGGAAGAGCCGATCACCACGCTGTCGTATTCATAGGATTTGGCGATTCCGGCGTTGGAGTAGATCTGCGTTCCGTTGGTAATCGGCGGGATGAAGGCGGTTGCTTTGTGATAGACTTCAAAGGGATCAATCAGCACGACCGCGCCGACAATCAATCCCAGCGAGCTCAGCAGCAGCGATAAAACGAGAATTGCCCATTGTTTTCGGTTCAAGGAAAGACTCCTTTCAAATGATCGAAATGATGAAAACGTGGGTGACGGTTAGCGGATCGGTTTAAGCGCCATCTCGCGAAGCTGGTCAACGGCGGCTTCGGCCTGCTCCGGCGCAGTAATCAGATTCTCGCCGACAGCCATCGCCTGCGCCATGGCGGCGTTGATGACGGACGTATAATGCATCAAGTCAAAGTAAAGATCGTAGTTTTCGATCCAATCTCTGCGGGTTTGAAAGTCATACAGGCGCACATTCGGCTCCTCAAGCAGCGCAAGCATGAGCTCGAGTTTCTGCGCCATGCGCGCGTCCAGCTCGCCGCTAAGCGCGATATCCGTCCAGTACAGCATGCTGTAGGGCGGAAAGAAAATGTGAAATACAGTATCGTGGTTTTCGCGGATGAAGGGCAGGAGGTTTTCTTCAAGGTTGCTCTGTGCAAAGCTGAGCAGTCGGTCGGAATCCTGCTGCGTGGGCAGCGCGCGATCCAGCTGCGCTCGACGTTTGAGCTCTTCCTCGCCGGGAAGAGTTGGCGGATCCCAGAAATACATCGTATCCCGCGCGGTTTCAAAGTTCGGCGTTCCGATGCGCGAGAGCGCGTTTGGGATGTGGCTGAAGAGCACGCCGCTGTTGAACCAATAATAGACGTCGTTGAGCAGGCTGTCGTCATAGAGATAATCCGGAGATTGAGCCTTCTGATTGGTGCTGTAAAGCGAAAAGGCGAACAGATCCAGTCCGTAGACGACGTTTTTCATTGTGTGCGTGCGCAGCGCAATCTCCAGCATCTTGGCATGATCCCGGGCCGTGCCACCGTTCATGGGGAGTTTGACAAACCGGCCTCCGAGCGCGGCTTCGTACTCGCTGGGCAGGCAGTTTTCGACCATGGATGTACCGAAAATCGCACCGTCGTAAGCATAGGACTTGGCGATGCCCGCGTTGGAGTAGGACTGGGTGGAGCTGGCGTAGTCGGGCTGATAAAACAACGCCGGATGATAGATTTCAAATGGGTCGATGATGACGACCAGCGCAATGACGATGGTCAGCAGGACGAGCGTCAGACCAAGCGTCACAAGGCTCCATTGCTTTCCGGTCATGCGTCCTCCCGCCTGCTTTGGGGTCTGAGAATCAAGCCTGCCAGAGACAGCGGTACGATCGTCGGCGTACTCAAGAAAAAGCGGAAATCGGTGGGGCTGGAGAGTACGACGGTCGTGACCAGATGATAGCAGATAAGCATGGCCGGCAACAGCAATGCGCTCAGCGGACGACGCCTTTGCAGCAGCGCGCAGGCGAGCATGAGCACAAGCAGCGGGAAGCCGGGATTCCAGAACAGCCACGCAAAGGCGCGCGTTGCGCTGATGCGGCAGAGGGCATTGAGCACGCGTGACAGAAAGGAAACGCCTGTCCGCTCGACGCCTAGATACGCTGCGCCCGCATCGACGTAGGGCGACATTCGCCAATAGGCCTGCGAAAAGGGAAGCAGCGGCATCTTCGCCAGCCCGGAGATGGCCTCGAAGGCCAGCTGAGGCTCGGCCTGCGCTGCTTCAAGTGCGAAGCGAGAGACGTCCAAAAGCGAATAATCGGCAAGGTCCGGAGAGGCAACATGCCATTTGGTTGCGTTCCAGTCGCCGGGAACGTCATAGGTCTTGAAGGCTTCGTGGTCGCCGAAGCGGTCCATGAAAGCGACAGCTTGATCGCTGAGAGCATCGGGTGACTGCGCATAGACATGGGAGAGCACGACCATCGGCACGCCGAAAATCTCGCCAAGGCCGCTCTTTCGCTCGGTGACATGCGCTCTGTCGTAGACCGGCCCTTTGATGAAGACCAAGAGCGAGGCAGCACACAGCGCCGTACAGGCAATGCGCTTGAAATGCTTGGGAAAGCTGACGAGCAGCCAGACGATGGCGGGGAGCGTCATCGCGCAGCCGTTGTGCCGCAGAATGGAGGCCATGCACAGCGCAATGGCGAGCGCGCAAAGGCGCATGGGACTTTTGAGCCACGCACCCTGAGAAAGATGGATTTCAAGCAGGAAGGCGGCAAGCGCAAGCGCGCTGATAGCAAAGGCGCAATCCTTCCATAGGAAGGTCATGAGATTGCACAGCGCGGGGCTGAGGCTGAGATACGCGGCGGTCAGCAGGCACAGAAGCTTGGGCAGATGCCAGCGGCGCAGCACGGCGACGGCATAACCAACGCACAGCGCGTAGCAGAGCATTTGAACGAGTACACAGAAAGCAGGGTGATCGACAATGCGTGTGAGCGCCCAGAGAAAGAGCGTGTGCAGCGCGGGATGCCAGTCGTCAAAGCGAACCTCATGAATCTGCTTCCATTGCGAAAGTGTATCGGAGGAAAAGCCGCCGGGGAAATAGCCGACCAGATAGATCAGCAGCGTAAGCATGCACAGGCCTGCGGCAAGGGCAAACATGCGCCACGGGAAGGGATCGGCCTGCGCGGGCGCATCAATGCCCAGTATGGATGTACGCCGAGAGAGGCGGATGAGCAACGCGAAGAGCGCGGTGCTAAGAAGCACGAAGAGCGCGGGCTGCATTGTGCGGCACAGGGCAAGCACGAGGATGAAGGAACCATACAGCGCGACCAGCGCACACATCAGCGCATGCGCAAGCGTAGCCGAAAGCGTGTGTTTCATGAATGATGAGCTCCTTTTTGCGCGAGATGCCGGTAGAAGAAGGCTTCGTTGACGTCTTCGCAGATGAAATTGAAGGTATCCGCATCCTCATGTAGGACGGTTTGATAGGGATCCGAGGTCAGAAAGATCGTTCCTGCGGTTTTGACCTTATATACGCCGCGGGCGAACTCGGTCAGCGGCGTGACGCTGCCGATCAGCAGAATCAGCGCGACGACCGCTGCCACGGGGAGACTCTGTCTGCGGGAGACGGAGTCCAGCAGGAAACGAACAGCGTATACGCATAAGAGTGTTAGCCCCGGAATGGAGGCGCGCATGGAAAAATCCGCTTTATAGCCCATGCGGAATATGGGCGAGAGCGCTAAAGAGAGCATGGCGATGATAAAGAGCGGGTCGCGTCGATAACGGAGGGAAAGCGTCAGCGCCAGCGCGCCGAACTCAATCAGCTCAAAGCGAATCAGCCTGAGCAGCGCATCCTTGACGCCGAAGGCGTAGATAAAGAGCTCTGCATGCAGCGGAGAAGCGCCGGAAGCTTGATTGGCCATGAAATACGGGCAAAAGCAGGGGAGAATGGCGACGCAGGCGAGCAGATTTTCGGGCGAGAAGCATGCGCGCAGCAAGGCCGCCGCGTCGCGCCCTGCATGCTGCGTGCGAGCGCAGCGGATAAACGCCCATGCGGCCATGAGCATCATGCAGAAAAACAGCCCGACAAACGGAAACGGCGAAAAGGGAAATGTGCACAGACCGATGAGCGCATAGGAGGAAAAATCCTTCGGACGCGTCATGAGCAGCAGGATGGCCAGCCAAGCGGGAACCGCCTGATTATATACCCAGAACAGACAGGTGGTATGGCTGGAGAACTGATAGACCTCTCCCCACCATTCGAGCTGTCCGTTCCACCAGTCGGGATAGAACGGAAGAGCGAGTGCGTCCATGCCGGAAAAGAGCACGAAAGCCAGCAGCGACACGCAGACGGAAAGTGCCGAACGGGCGCGTACAAGCGACACAAACAGCAGGAAAATAACCGTCAGAAAGACGACGGTCTGCACAAAGAGCGCTGCGTTCGCTGCGCTCCAGAGCACGCCGGAGCCGAGGAAGAATGCCGCAGCCTTGGCAAAAAGCGCGGGCAGCAGCCAATACGCGATATAGTAGGTTAGCGCATAGGGCGTATCCTCAAAATAGACGGGCCAGCTGTTTTCCAGCAGGTCATGCAAAATGGCGTTTCGGCCATAGTGATCCTCGTTTTGATAAAACAGGCCGCCAATGCCGGAAAAGAACGTAAAGAGCACGGCGCAAGCGATAATCAGCACCAGCGAGAGGTGAGAGAGAGATAAAAACTCGTCACGGTCTCCAAAGGCGTCTGCCATGCGCCGCATGCGTTCTCTGCGCGCAAATAAGATCCATGCGGCGATCAGCGCCAATGTGCACGGCACACCGACAGCCGGGCGTACCCACGTCAGCAGGAACGCAGCAGACGGCAGCGCAAGCAGCAAGAGGCCGACTGTACGCAGCGCGCCGCGGGAAATGCGGATCATATGAAAGAGCCTCCTTCAAAAAACAGACCGGATATGCAAAAAATATCACTTTATTATACACGATCCGATCATTGTTTTCAAGAAAACAGGAGAAACCTGGCATCAAATAGGTATAAAAAAGCGCGCCGTGCGCGCACCCCACTTCCGAAGCTGTTTATACTATTTTCAAATTGAATTGAGCCTTGAGGAAATCCCCGTCAGGGTTCGCTTCGCTCCCTGACGATTTTGATCCAAATTGCTTCACGATTGAGTACGATGGGGGTTTATCCCCAGCCTCTTCTTTGCTTCGCACGGATAGCTCGTTTCTACCTGAGATTAGTATTACATCATGGCGCTGCTTCGTGCTCGCTGCACGTTGTTTTACGAAATTTCTTATATAACAAAAACAAGCACAAGCCCTATCTGGTTTGATAGAGTTTGTGCTTTAATCGTATCCAAAGGCTCGCGATGCACGCAGCATGACGTATTGCGCCGTTTCCGATTGCGCAACGGTGCGAGAAGACATAAAGCCTTTGGACAGCCGGATGAAATACATGATCAGCCTACGCTATCCTCGATGGGGATGAAGAACTCCCCCGTGGGTCTTGCACCGGGTATGGATGCGGGCGAGGACGACGGCGCAAAGGTTGGCTTGGGCGTGAAGGACGGCGAAGGCGTGCTGCTTGCCTCGCAGGAAGGCGTCGGCTGCACAGGCGTGCAGCCGACCTCGGGCGTATCGGAATAGACCGGATCGACTGAAGCGGAAAAGAGAAGGCTCTGGGTCTGCTTGCCCGCCGCGCCGTCCACGTTCAGACTATGATCGCGCTGGAAGGCTTCAACGGCCTTGATGGTTCCTTCGTAATAGCCGCCGGTGATCGTTCCCTGATAATAACCAAGCTCGGACAGGCGCACTTGCAGCATGTACACGTCTGCGCCCTCCTTGCCGCGATAGAGCGTGCGGAATTCCGTCGGCCAGTTTTCCCGGCTGTAGACGGGCGTCGGCGTGGGAGCAGGCAACGGATTTTCGCGCAGCGTATCCGTATTGAGCGAGCGCTTGAGCGTCATCGTATATTCCGGATCGTATTCGCCTTCATAAACGGTGATGATGGTGCCTGCTTTGCAGTTGTCGTAAATCCATTTGGCGTCGCTGACGTACAGGCGCACGCAACCATGGGAGGCAGGGTAGCCGAGCGCTTCAAAGGATTTTTGGGAGAGCGTCGTTTCGTCCGCAGCCGAGTAGAGTACGGAGTGGAAAGCGTTGGCAGAGTCGATGCGCGTCAGATACTGCGCGTGGGAATCCCATGTGGGGAAATAACCCCAACGGGCGCGCTTGCTGGGCATGATGCTTGTCCCCAGCGGCGTGGGGTTCTTGGCGGTGCCGGTGGAGCAGATCATCTCGCGCACCAAAATGGTGTATTCGCCGTTTTCATCATAGGTGTAGGCTCTTGTGATCTGATTGGTTACATCTACCATGAGCGTGTATTGAGTCGGTACTGGGGTGGGCGAGGGGCGCGGCGTATCCCAAGCGGGAATGGCGTCATCGGAAAAGAGCAGCTCCTGCGTTTCCCGCCCGGCTATGCCGTCGGCGGTCAGACCGTTATGCGTCTGAAAGGCGCGAACGGCATTGCGCGTCACCTTGTAGAAGCCTCCGGAAACGCGCGCATCGTAAAAGCCCAGCTCAAGAAGCCGACTTTGAAGCATTTCAACCGCCGTTCCGCTGTCTCCGTATTGCAGCTTCTTCGTGTAGACAAAGGCTGATGAATCGGGAGAAGGGACGGGTGTTTGCAGACCGTATTTTTCGGCAATCGCTTCGTATATCTCATCGTAGGCGGCGGGAGCGTCGCTCGGCGCGGGCGTTTGGAGCGGAGCCTCGGTATGCGCGACAAAGTGGATATCTCCGTCATCCTGCAAAAGTACGCGCCCGTTTTCGTCCTCCCAAAGAATGACCTCGGACAGGGCGCAAGCGGGAAGCAGGAGTACAAGAATGAGAAAAAAGCCGATAAAAAAGGGAAAAATGCGTTTCATAGATCCTCCGGAAAATGCGCGGGACGGCAGGGCTTATGGTGCAACATAAACCCCTGCAACGCCGAAGTAATCCGCCATGGAGACGTTGGTCCAGAGCGTCTCGTCGGCTGTGGCGGTGGGCTTGCCGGTAACGGTTTGCACCGTCCATGCGGGCAGAGCAACGTGCTCCTCCGGGCCGGCGGCTTCGCAGAGCGCATATTCATGCTTGAACTGGCGTGTGTAAGCGGCCTGCGTACCATCCAGCTGATCCGAGACGAGCTTGATATAGTTGTTCAGCTGTCTGGCAGACAGGCACACGATCATAGCGACTGCAGCAAGAACGGCGAAAAACCGTTTGCTGCGCGGCGAGCAGAGCGCTTGGCGCGCAGATGGGGAAAGGCGGGACAGACAGAGCGCCAGCGCGATGGGCGAGGCCAGAAGCACATAGCAATGATACATGTTGACGACGCGGCCGGAACCGGCATAGCCGGAGGTATACATATGAGGAATGATCATCGCGCAGAGAATCAGATAAAGCCCGGCCAAAGTACAGGGGATGGGCGGACAGGCGCGCGCAGGCGTTTTTGACGTCCTGCAAAGTACGGGCGTCAGACAGAACAGAAGCGCCAGTAGCGGCGTCTTGAAGAAAAAGCGCACGAAATAAAGCGCCGCGTCCCGAAGCGTTCGAAGGATGGAGAGGAGCAGCCAAAGCACGCCGCCTTCGTAAGCGCCGTCTGCGGCCATGCGCACGCTGTTTCCCGGTGCGACGACGGAGAGCAGCAGACCCGCCGCCAAGGGGAGAAGCAGCAGCGCTGTGCGAAGCGCAGCCTGTCGCTTCGCTGTCCACAGGCGCTCAAGCGCCATCATCAGCAGCGCGGCGGCGGTCATCATGGCTGTGATATAGTTGTCCATGCCCAGAAAGAAGAGGAGCGC
>CAZACG010000021.1:9159-10313 GCA_964483645.1 uncultured Oscillospiraceae bacterium
CCCTGCCAATCTCTCCACGTGCGCAGCGAATAGCTCAGCGCGTCCTTGAGCACATGCGGAAGGCTTTTCGTTTCTAGCCACGTAGAGTGGGTATAGGCGGCGAAGGTAAAGTCGTCCGTGGCGGGATGCGCGCCGAATGCGCCGAGCAGAAAGGGCAGAAGGAGCACGGCAAAGAGGATGAACAGGATCAAACGGGCGTGCTTCTTGAAAAGGGACAGCATGGGTTAATCTCCTTTCACAGAGAGAATTCTGTTTATCAACGATGAATACCTTATTCGTGTCGCGCGAGCAAAATCCTTTATTGCCGTTTGACTTCTCCGCGCTCGCATTGCCAAGGTTATCCTATCTGAGCGACAGGACGATCGGCGCATTGCGTCCTACGTCTGCCCGTTTCACCTACTGGGTACGGAAGGCTCCGATCCCTCGAGGAGGAAGTCGTTTGGCGTAAGTTTTTTGGAGGGATGTTGTCGTGGGCTGAAATTACGATGGGGAAATCCCCCAGTCAGCTTCGCTGACAGCTCCCACGGTGAGGGAGCCTTCTCCTCTAAGCATCTTCTATATATCAGCCTTGCCGATCCTCCACCGAAGCTTATACTCAAGGCCTGCCTGCCGGAGGGACTTTAAAGCATACAGCAAAAAGCGGTCGCCGGATGTCGACGACCGCTGTGCATTAACGTGTGGGAATGGAGTTCGGAAGTGGGAGGCGCGCACTGCGTGCTAAAGGATTAGTTTTCGGTTTCAACCTCAGTCGGCTGCGGCAGGATGATGGAGAGCGTTAGCTCGCTGCCGTTACGGTCCACCTTTACGGAGACCACGTCGCCCGGGTTTTGCTTGGCCTTGATGGCGTTCAGATCGTCTGCACAGGCGACGCTTTCGCCCGCAAATTCAACGATGATATCGCCCTTTTGCAGTCCGGCACGTTCGGCCGCGCTCATTTCGGAAACCTCGCGGATGTATACGCCGATGGGCATGGAGTACTGGCGGCTCATTTCCTCGGTCACGTCCTGGATGGTGATACCCAGCATGATCTGGCTGCCCTTGGTCTGCGCCTGAACGGACTCGGGGTCGTTGATGATGGCGCCGACCCATTCTTTGATGGTGTTGACCGGAATCGCGTAACCGATGCCCTCGATGGACACAGAGGAGGACTTGGC
>CAZACG010000022.1:0-10273 GCA_964483645.1 uncultured Oscillospiraceae bacterium
TAGCAGCGATCCACAACGCGCTTGGTCAGCAGCAAATCCGCATCCTTGGCCACAAAGGCGCGGGCAATTTTTCCCTCGTCCATTGCGCGCAGCAGCTGCTTGGTTCCGACTACTCGTCGGTCAACGTCGGCAAGACCTTCATGCATAGTTTCGTTTCTTCCTTTCATTGTTCCCGCGCATTTTCCAAATGGGCATAGTGCACAGCAAACACGCACATTGTACCATCTTTAAAGCAACATGTCAATTGTCTGTAAAGAAATTTCCCTTATTTTACAGCGATTTTCATGCAAATGGCGACTGTTTTTCAAAAAATTTCATTTCTGTACCGCGCTCTATTCTTCAAACAAATTCTCGATCTCCTCGAAAAGGGAAACGACAAGGCGCTCCTCACGCTTGCCCACGTCAAGGAACGCAATCGCGCCCTTGGCCTTGGCAATATAGTCAATCACGCCGTCCATGACCATAAAGCGCTGGTCAACCGTATTTAAGATGCGGGAAACATCCGGCGCGGATACCGCCTTCTGCCAGCGCTGCGCATCGCGCGCAAACGCACCGGAATCCTGCAGCTCGCGCGCATAGCCGCTTACCATTTTCTCTACGCCCTCATAGGTAAAACCGGCGTCCTTCATTTTCTCCCACATACTCGCCAGACGACTGCGCGCCCCATCCACATCAAGGCTGAGCACGCGGTCAATCATGGGGTTGCATATCCAGTAATCCGATTCTGCGCCCGCATCGTAGTCCCAGCTCATATCCATGTCCCAGAGCGCATAGCAGTAGCGGTCGCCGGCCTTATCGTGCTTGATCCAGATATACATGTTGCTGCGGCTGTTGTCCATGAGCACCATGCCCTGCATCAGCAGCGCATAGCGCAGCATCGAATCCATATCCATATGCGTCCTGACCAGCGCTGTAAATTCATCCTCGCCGCACGTCGCCCTCATCATCTTCAGATAGGCCTGAAACGGTTCGAATGCCGAATCGCCATTCGTATACCTCAGCTCGTACCCCAAAGATCCCCGGTCTGCAAGCACAACGCTTTCGTCTTCGATATACGGCCGCTCATACGCATGCGGAACAACGCGGTATACGCGGTTTGTATCCGTCGCGCTATTGCCCGCCTTCGCAAGCTCCTGTTCGTAATCATACGGAAGCATCATCAGGTATACGCCGCAGTACGCATCGTTGAGGAATACCTCTGTGTACTGCGTTCTGCGCGGCGCAAACCCCTCTGTCTGCGGCCAAACCTTTTCTGCCATCGCCCAGCTCAGACGATCACGCATCATCATCTCGTCCCCGGCCATTGCCAGCAGAAGAATCTTATCCGTCTCTCCCATTCCCGGTACCATCCGAGCGATTTTGCCCGTACCGTTCGTGCGACGGGTAAACTCAATTTCGTAGCTCTTTTTATCCGTGTTTTTGTAGCTCCAATGTCCGCGCGCATGCACCCGCGCAGAGGTTGTCAGCGCTTCTTCACCCTCCATCCCGACATATACCGTTATCGGCACATCCTGCCGATCAATCTGCTCCTGTGTGTACAGACAGACCTGCGGCAGCCCCGTAAATACAATGTTGAAATAGCTGTATTCTGCTTCCGTATAAGCAAACAATCCATAGGAATACCCCTCACGAATCGCATCGCTGCAATAATCATAAGTGTAGTCGTCCACAAAGCACACCGAAACGCTCTTTGCACCCGACGCAGTCAAGTGAAGCTGCGGCCACTCCTCGCCGTTTTCCATGCCCAGCGTGCAGTAAAACGTGTTCTCCTGCGCATCGTAAGCCAGCGGCACACCGTTGTTTTCAAGCGCCGTCACCAGCGGCTTCTCGCTTTCCTGCCGCGTGTCCTCCAACACCCAGATGTCCTCAATCTCCACGGGCCGCTCAACCATGGGACGATACGGGGAAGCAACCGCCACCACCAATGCAATCATCAGTGCCAGAAGCATGACCGCTGCGGCTATGCGCATCTTTCTCAATCTCCACACACGCATTTGTTTCTCCCCCGCTCATTCGCCTTCTTCCGCCGTATCCGGCTTTTCGTATCCATACTGTGCAAACAGCTCGTCCAGCACCGCAAAATGCTCGGAAGCAAAGGATATGATCTCATATCCGTCCGTATACCCCGACTCCGGAGCCCAGCGCTGCGTGTTGCGCGCGTATGCGCCGGAGTCGCCGATCAGATGCGTGCTCTGCGTTACAATTTCCTCCACGGTCGCCTCATCAAAGCCACCTTGGCGCATCTGCGTCCACATGGAAACAAGCTTCTCCTGCGAGCCGCCCACGTCAAGCTCGAGCATCCGCTGTGCAACATTGAAGACAAACAATCCCTGATAAGCGCTTTCTTCGCCCGGCTCCTTGTAGCGTCCCCATGTCAAATCCATATCCCATGGCGCAAAGCGATACTTCACGCCCGCATTCGTATAATGCGCCCAGATATACATATTATTGTAGACATTGTCGGACATGCCGCCCGCCTGCACGAACAGATACTGGCGCAGTATCGAATCTATGTCGATGATCTCCACCGCCTTTTGAGCAAAGGCCGCGTCGTCCGCCTCCAGCTCCAACGCCATATAAGCTTCAAGCGGCTCAAACTGCACGCTAGGCGACGGCGTATAAAATAGCTCGTAGCCCGATATATCGTGCGTCGTATTGACGACGTATGCCCTGTCCCCGACATAATTCGTGACAAAGCTCCTGTATACGAAGTCCGTCAGCACGCAGCCCGCGTCGTCCTTGGCCAGCTCCTCCTCGATGTCCACCGGCTGCATCATCAAATACAGCCCCGCATATTCGTCGTTGACAAATACCTCGACATATTCCGTCTGCCGCGCGCCGAAGCTGTCTGCGCTGTCGGACAGCTTTTCATACATTTTCCAGCTCAGACGATCTCGTATCATGGTCACATCCGTAGCGCAGGAAATGAGGATCACGTCGTCTGCCGTCCCCAGCTCCGGCACTTGGATCAAGCTGCTCTTTACCTTCGCCCCGCGCACAAAATCCACGCGATAGCTCTGCTTGTCGCTGACTGCCGCGCTTCCTGCGCCGCGCAGATGCACCAGCGCGTCGCTGCTCGCCGTCGGTGCTCCATATTGGCCAATCGTCACACTCGCAGCCGTATCCAGTCGGCTGATCTCTTCATCCGTATGGATGACCACCTGCGGCAATCCCGTAAATACAACATTGAAATAGCTGTATTCCGTATCCGTATACGCAAACAGCTCGTAGGCATACCCTTCACGAATCGCGTCGCTGCAATAGTCATAGGTATAGTCGTCCACGAAGCTCACCGAAACGTCCTTCGCGCCCGGCGCGGTCAGGTGCAGCTGCGGCCATTCCTCGCCGTTTGCCATGCCCAGCGTGCAGTAAAACGTGTTCTCCTGCGCATCGTAGGCCAGCGGCACACCATTGTTTTCAAGCGCCGTCACCAGCGGCTTTTCACTCTCCTGCCGTTCGTCTTCAATCGCCCAAAGCTCCTCTATCTCCATCGCATCGCCAACCACGGGAGAATATGGCGAAAGCAGCACCGCCACAACCATCAGCGCTAAAAGTGCCAACATCGCCAGCAGCAGCTGCAATTTCTTCATCGTTCTACCACTCCTTATGAGCCGGGTGATGACCATCGTCAATCAATCCGCATTTTCACATAGACATTCCAGTCCCAATATTCATCATCGGACAGGAAGCTGATCGGCGCATCGCTCTCGTTCATCTGCATCAGAACGCGCTCAAACAGATCAAAGCGCATCTCGCAGAACGCGAGAATCTCGTATCCGTCCGCCATCGGAGAAGCGCCCCCCCAGCGCTCGGCATTCCTGCGCATTGCGCCAGAATCATTGAGCTGATGCTCGTAGCTGCGAATCAGCCCTGTGACAGTTTCAAGGTTGTATGCTTTTTCCTTCAACTGCCGCCAAACCCGCAGAAGGATTTCCCGGCTTCCGCCCACATTCAAATTGAGCATGCGGTCGGCAATCGGGCAAACAGACCAGTGCTCGTTGTCCTCGCCCGCGTTCATGCCCCACGTTCTGTCCATGTCCCACGGGATGAAACGATAAACGCGCTTCCCGTTTTCATAATGCGCCCAGATGAACATGTTGTTTTGTACGTTGTCCACCATGCCTCCGGCCTGCAGCATGACCACATAGCGCATCAGGGATTCCATGTCTATCCATTCAAGCACCTGCGTCTCAAAAAGCGCGTCGTCCTCCTGTTCGCGCACGGTGATAAAGTCTTTCAGTGGTTCAAAGGGATCCGCGCTATCCGCCGCATAAAAAAGCTCGTATCCCGTTCCCATTTCCCATTCCAATACGGCATTATCGCGAACGCGCTCAATAACTGCCGTCCGATAAAGCGAATCGGTCAGCGGCGCGGCGCTTGCACTCTTGGCAATCTCCTTTTGATAGTCAAACGGCTCCTGCATCAGATACAGACCAACGTATTCATTGTTGACAAACAGCTCGACATACTGTGTTCTTCTTCCGCTGAATGCCGCTTCTTTGGGCGTAATCAGATCGTATACATCCCAACTGAGCTTGTCGTGCATCTGTGTGTCGTCAAAGGCCAACGCAATCAGGTTGAACTTCTTCATCACACCCATACCCGGCACGTTCTGTCCGCCCTCTCTGCGTCCGCATGCAAAGGAGACACGATAGCCTACCTTCTGCGACTCGATCAGGCTGGCATCCCCACGTAAGCGAATCATGCCCTCACAGTCAAGCCCGGCATCCACGCCGCCAATTTGCACATGCCCCGCCTGCTCGTTCAGCGCAACCTCATCCTGCGTATACAAAGACACCGTCGGCAGCCCCGTAAATACAATGTTGAAATAGCTGTATTCCGCATCCGTATACGCGAACAGCTCGTAAGCATAGCCCTGTGCTATTGCATCCGAACAAAAATCGTAGGTATAGTCGTCCACGAAGCACAGCTCAACGCCCTTCGCGCCCGGCGCGGTCAGGTGCAACTGCGGCCATTCCTCGCCGTTTTCAAGCCCCAGATTGCAATAAAACGTGTTGCTCTGCTCATCATAGCCCAGCGGCACACCGTTGTTTTCAAGCGCTGTCACCAGCGGCTTCTCGCTCTCCTGCCGCGTATCCTCAATCGCCCAAAGCGCCTCGATCTCCATCGCGCCGCCAACCACAGGGAAATATGGCGAGCACAAAACAATCACAGCCGCCAGCATCGCTGTCAGGCTAACCATTGCCGCCGGTAACTTCCATCTGCTCATGCTGACTCCTTTTCTTCGCTTGTCCATTCCGTGACGCTCACTCCGCAAACCCAGATAGATACTCATAAGTCGGGTAGAAAAACGCCTCCTCGCGCGCGCCCACATCAAGGAAGGGGATCGTTCCATCCGTCCGCGCAATATGCACGCTCATCTGATCCATCCAATCAAAGCGCATTTGCGCACAGGTAATGATCCTGTCCGGATTAAGGTAGGCCTCCGGCTTATCCCATTTCTCGATTTCTCGATTAAACGCGCCGGAATCCTCGAGTTCATGCTCGTAGCGCATGACCATGTCTGTGACCGTCTCCACATTCATCCCGCGCGCACGCATCTGCTGCCAGATTTCCTCAAAGCGTACCCGCGCGCCGTTTATATCCAGTTCAAGCACTCTGTCATGCACCTTGTTGGCATACCAGTAATCCCCCATCGGACCTGGATCCAAATCCCATGACCTGTCCATATCCCAAAGCTCAAAACGATAGCGAAACTGCCCATTCTCCCAATGCTGCCAGATGTACATGTTCTTGGTACTGTTGTCTGCCAGCGCCATGCCCTGCAAAAGCACCGTATAGGTCAGGATGGAGTCAAGATCAATGCTCTCTTTAACCAGCTCGGCAAACGCCTCGTCGTCCGTCTCCTCGCGCAGCTGCAAATATGTTTCAAGCCCGGCGAATGTATCCTTTGTGTCCGACGAATACTGCATTTCATAGGGCGCTCCGTCGCTCGCCTCCAAAATAGGTTTATCCTTGATGGCGACCAGCGACGTCGTTCTGTACAGGCTGTCCCAATAGAGTCCTTCTTTGTTCTCGCGTGTCAATTCCTCCTCAAGCTCAAAGGGTGTGCTCATGACATAGACGCCTTGGTATTCATCGTTGACAAACACCTCTGCATACGCCGTCGGCCGAGCGCTGAAAACCTCCTTGTCCGGCAAAACATGCGAGAGCATATCCCAGCTCAAACGATCCCTCATGTAGCTTTCATCCAAGCTCATGCTCAGCAGGTTCAGATCCTCCGTCTTGCCGATGCCCGGCACATCCACGGCTGTCTTGCTTCGTGCTCCGCGCGTAAATTCGATCTTGTAGCTCTTCTTAATTACATAGCGGTATGTTCCGTCTCCGCGCAAATGCACCCGTGCAGAAGCCTTGACAATTGATCGCTCTGCGTCCGCATCTGCCACCGTGCACACAGCGTCCTCGTCCTCACGATCAATCTTCTCCTTCGAATGTACCACAATGATCGGCAGCCCCGTAAATACAATGTTGAAATAGCTGTATTCCGTATCCGTATACGCGAACAGCTCGTAAGCATAGCCCTGTGCTACCGCATCCGAACAAAAATCGTAGGTATAGTCGTCCACGAAGCACAGCTCAACACCCTTTGCGCCCGGCGCGGTCAGGTGAAGCTGCGGCCATTCCTCACCGTTTTCAAGCCCCAGATTGCAATAAAACGTGTTGCTCTGCGCATCATAGCCCAGCGGCACGCCGTTGTTTTCAAGCGCCGTCACCAGCGGCTTCTCGCTCTCCTGCCGAGCGTCCTCAATCGCCCAAAGCTCTTCCACATCCCGGCAGAGCGCAACAGAAGGCGCGTATGGGGACGCAAAGATCACGATGACCGTCATCAGCACAAAAAACGCCGCCATTGCTGCGAGTAGCTTGAATTTCTTCACCAATATGCCTCCAGTTCAAATGCATCATGCTCACGGCTCAAGCGGCCATAGTTCCTCCATGTACCACTCCAGCGTAGCCTGATGTGTCGTCGCCAGCGAGAGAATGTCCGAGACATCCAGTTCCTTCGCGCCGCCGCGCCAGCGCTCGGATTCGCGCAGATACGCGCCCGAAGCGTTAATCATCTCCTCCATATCCACGATGCGCTGATACAGCGCGTCGTCGCTGAGGATACTCGCGCGCTTCTCCTCCCAGATTTCCCAGAGAATGCGGCGGCAGTCGCCCACATTCAGATCAAGCATCCGATCAAACGCCGTCATCAGGAAGTTGATACGATCAACCTCCTGCATCTCATGGGAACCCACCCCTGATTCGGAGAGCCAGACAAACATGTTATCCATGTCCCACGGAGAGAACGTATAGGTATAATGCCCATCGTTTTGCTTCCGGGCCCAAATGTATACGTTGTTCACCGCATTATCCTTGGAGCCGCACAGCGCCTGAATGAAGAGGAAGTAGCTCATTACCTCCTCCATATCAAACATCTTCTCTGCCGCCTCAGCAAAGGTCTTATCATCCAGCGCTTCGCAGTTCAACCCTTCTATGCTTACATAGCCTTCCATAACCGCAAATGCTTGGTCCGCAGTCATCTGTGCGGGCGCATAGCGCAGTTCAAGCACGGAATCAATCACATGTTCAAGATCCCATGTCGGTCTGTAGCCTGTATTGAACGGATTGATCTTCCGCACAGTCACGTCCGTATTCAGATTGCCGCCCATACGCACAATCTCCTCGTCTGCGCGGACGGGTTCGAGCACCTGATAGACGCCCATGTATTCATCGTCGATAAACAGCTCGGCCAGTCGGCCTTCGAGCATCATCACGCCCTCGCCGCCGTTCCAATCCCGCCAAAGTTCAAAGCTCAGCTGATTGCGGATGCAGCTCTCGTCATCCGGCGAAGCGATCAGCAGCCAGTCGCAGTCCGCCTCCATGCCCAATATGCTCTGCTCGTTTTTCTTGTCCTTGCCCTTCGCGCTGAGCGTGTGCAGCTCCACGCGATAGCCCTTCTTGTCAATCAAATGCTCCCAACCGCCACCACGCTCGTGTATCAGCGCCGAGGAATGCACGGCGTCATAGCCTGCGCCGCTAAAACTGACCTGCGCACTCACATCCTCCCGGGTGATCTCCACGCCGCCGTCCACATGCAGCGTCACAATCGGCAGTCCCGTAAAGACAATTCCCACATAGGCATACTCTGTTTCCGTATAAGCAAAGAGCTCATAGCGATAACCCTCTCGGATCGCTTCGGAGCACCAATCGTAGCTGTAATCATCCACAAGCACGACCTGAACGCCGTCCTCGCCCGACGCGCTCAGCGCAATCTCCGGCCATGCATTGCCCGTCTCAAGCCCCAGCGTGCAATAAAACGTCTCCTGCGCCGCATCATAGCCCAGCGCATCCTCTCCGTTTTTCATGGCGGCAATCAGCGGCTTCCCTGCCTGCTCGCGCGCATCCTCCAGCGCCCAAATGTCTTCCGTCTCCATAACCGGCAGCACCGGCACATAGCTTCTGTCGTCCAGACCCATCAGCCTGCGAACGAGCGCTTCCTCCGGCAGCTCCTGCGGCAGCGTCTTCGTCGCCAGCAGTGCCAGCGGCGCCATGATCAGCGCCAATAAAGCCGCTGCTATCCACGTTCCGCGCCGCTTCGCGGGATAGCGACAATAGAGTGTTTCATTTCCGTTCGCCTGATGATTTCCGTCCTGCATCGTCCATGCTCTCCCGTCCATTGGTATCCAATATAACTTCTTCATAAATAGATAAAAACCCTTCCCGACGGTCGATAATCCTCGAAAAACCGTCCCGAAAGGGTCTTCAATATCGCTTCCGTTCCGGCGCTCAAAACGCCGCATAACGTCTCGGCGCCACGGGATCACAGCTCCCTGAGCGCATCCACCAGCGCAGTCTTGCTGCTGGTTTTCTCGTCCTTCATCTTGATGACGCGCGCCGGCACGCCAGCAACCACCGCATTCGCCGGCACATCCTGCGTCACCACCGCGCCCGCCGCTACCACGGCTCCGTCGCCCACGCTCACGCCCTCAATGACCACGGCGTTCGCGCCGATCATCACGTTGTCGCCCACGGTAACGGGCTTTGCGCTCGGCGGCTCGACCACGCCCGCCAGCACGGCGCCCGCGCCGATGTGGCTGTTCCTGCCGACTATCGCGCGGCCGCCCAGCACAGCGCCCATATCAATCATGGTGCCTTCGCCGATCACCGCGCCGATGTTGATAATCGCGCCCATCATAATGACCGCACCCTCGCCAATCTCCACGCGGTCACGAATGATCGCGCCGGGCTCAATGCGCGCGTTCACCGGCTTCGTGTCCAGCAGAGGCAGCGCGCTGTTGCGGCGGTCGTTCTCGATAACGATATCTCGAATCGCATCCTTGTTCGCCTCAAGCACCGGCTCCACATCCGCCCAATCGCCCATGACGATCTGATCTGCGCCGGAAAATACATGGCATCCGGGGAATTCAAGCGGCTTTTCCGCCTTGATATAGGCCTTGATCGGCGTTTTCTTCTTCGCCGAGCGGATGGCCTCGATGATTTCGTAAGCGTCCATATTATTTCCCTCCGAAAAGTACGTCCTCCATGTTGTAAAGGCCCGGCTCTGCCGCAGCCGCAAACGCCGCCGCACACAACGCGCCGCGCGCGAAGATTTCCCGGCTGTCCGCCCTGTGCCTCAGCTCAAGCTCCTCCAGCGCACCGAAAAAATGCACGCTATGCTCGCCCGCAACCGTGCCTCCGCGCAGCGCATGCATGCCGATCTCATGCCCGCGCTTGCCCGGTCTTCCCTCACGGCCGTTGACCACCGCGTATTCGCCGTCGGGATCTACGCATGAGAGCAGCAGCTTCGCCGTTCCGCTGGGCGCATCCTCCTTCCGGTTATGATGCGTCTCGACGATCTCGATATCATATTCCCCGCCAAGCGCCTGCGCCGCCAGCTTGCAAAGGCGCGCGAGCACAGTCACGCCGGTTGAAAAGTTGTTCGTCCATACGATGGGAATCCAGCTGCTCGCCGCGCGAATCTCGTCCTCCTGAGCCTTAGAAAGCCCCGTCGTGCCAATGACCAGCGGCAGCCGCCTGCGCATGGCATTCTCCAGCATGTCTGTTAGATTGCCCGGGTAGGAAAAGTCAATCGCCACGTCCACATTCTCAATGTCCGCCAGCGACGCGCATGCATTGGGGCCTACGAAGCCCGCGACCACCCACGCATCTCCCTGCGCGCAAATCGCGTCGATCATGCGGCCCATCCTTCCGTTGCCGATCAGCGCAATTCTCATCGGAGCACCTCCAGCGCGCGGCGCACGGTTTCGCG
>CAZACG010000023.1:0-10217 GCA_964483645.1 uncultured Oscillospiraceae bacterium
AGTACTGGCAGGCGATAGCGGATGACGAGCATGCGCTGACGATCATTGATCGGTCGGTGTATGGATCCAGCTTTGCAAAGGGCGACGCCGGATTGACGCTGCTGCGTTCGGCGGGCTACGGCGCGGCGCACTTCACATGGGGCGAGCCCTTCCATGATCCGATGTACCAGCAGCGCATGGAGCAGGGCGAGCGGCGCTACTGCTTCCTGCTGGACGGCGGAGCGCGCGAAGAGCGGCTTCGCAAGGTCGATACGGAGGCGGCGGCGTTCAATCAGATGCCCTATGCCCGGGCGTACTGTCCCTCCGGAAAGGGCGAGATTCCCAAGCCGCTGGTACGCATTGATCGTGAAAACGTGCTGCTGAGCTGCCTGAAGCAGAGTGAGCGCGACAGTCATGCCTATGTGCTGCGTATCTTTGAAGCGCAGGGCGTGCCATGCACGACGCATGTGGAGCTGCCTGTCTTTGGCGTGTCGCTGACGGAAAATCTGAAGGCCTTTGAGATTAAAACCTATCTGATCCAAAACGGACGGATAGAGGAAACGGATATGCTCGAGGGCGCGGTGCCGCATGAATAAGCGGCGCAGGCGCTGAAAGAACAAAACAGACCTTGAAGGAGTGATCCTTCAAGGTCTGTTTTATCTTATTCAAAGAGCCTCATCTGCGCGGCAGAGCAACGGTTTTCATGGCGAAGCCATATCCTCAAAGCAGTCAGGGAGAAAAGCGAACCCTGACTGCTTCGAGGACGGTGATGGGACGTGGACCGCCCGCGCCACTGCAAGGCCTGTTATTCCTGCGGCGGAAGCACGCGCATGGCGTGCTCAAAGCGTGCATTCTGGCGCTGATAGGGACGCATCACGAAGCAGAGCGTGCGCGTCTCTTCCAGGCGGTTCTGATACCTGTCCAGCGTTCCGGGACCACAGCTGCTGCTTCCGATGCCGTTATGCTGAAGATCGACAGAGAAGACGATTTTGTCCATCTTCTCAAGCTCCGACGTATGCGTAGCGGCATGCAGCGCCTGATCCGTGTATGCATGAGCGGTGAAGGAGAAGCCCTCCTCAACCGCTTTTTCACAGATGAAGAGCAGTCCCTTTCCGCGCAGATCCACAGCAGCTACGGCGCGGGTATCCATATGCGCGCCGTTCTCCTGCGGACGGGCGTAGGGTTCGTGCGCCTCATCAACGCTGCGCTCATACAGACCGACGGAAGCATGCATTTTCAGATCCGGATAGCTTTCGCCCGGACCGCGTCCATACCAGATCAGCTGGTCATAACGCTTGGGCAGATGCATTTGCAGACCCAGCCTCGGATAGGGCGGCAGGCCGTCTATCAAAGGCACGTAGTCGATGTTCACGCGCACATCGCCGCTGCCAAAGATGGTGTAGCAGGTTTGCGTTTTGAGCAACGGTCTGCGGGTGAAGGGGGCATGTACATGCTCTGCGTGGATTTGAAGCACAGTAGGCGAAAGCCGGTTCATTTCCCAAGCGTGCAGACGGGGGCGGAGATGATCCATCTTGCTGTCCAGCCAGCGGTTGTTGACGCCGCGGCTGTCGTTGTCCGTGGGCGCACGGAAGAAATGATGGCGCGGCGCGCGGGAAAGCAGCTCGTCCCCGGCGCTGATCCACGAGGTCAGCTCGCCCAGACGTGTGTCAAAGGTCAGACGGAAGTCCTCGCCCTCGATCAGCAATGCGTTTTCCTGCTCGGAAACGCTCAGTGGATGCATGTCAAGCGTAGAGAGAAGCAGAAGATCGGAATGGGAGGGCAGAGCGAGCTGCGCATGGGCAATCTCAAAGCCGGCCTTTGCCCACTTGCAAGAATGCTTCTCGGTGATGGAGACGTCTAGAATACATTCACCGTTTTGGGGAATCGCGCAGGGGAGGGAAAGCGTCTTTTCACCCATGGGCGCAATGTCGCTCAAATCAAGCGTGCCTTCATCAAGCGCGACGCCGTTGCGAAGCAGCCGCCATGTCGCGCACAGATGATTGAGCGTTACAAAGCGGAAGAGACTGCGTACCTTGATTTGTTGATTTTCAAGCGTAAGCTTGACGGGCTCCATGGCTTTTTTGAGCGAATAATAGCCGGTATGCGGCACGCGATTCGGGCCGATCAGGCCGTCGATGCAGAAATTGTAACGGGTGGGATAGTCCCCGAAGTCGCCGCCATAGGCGTAGTAGGGGCTGCCGTCCTTTGCACGGCGCTCAATGCCGTGATCCACCCATTCCCACACGCAGCCGCCCAGCAGGCGTGGGTAAGTATTGAATACTTCCCAATACTCTTCAAGGCTGCCGGGTCCCAGACCCATGGCGTGCGCGTATTCGCAGACCAGATACGGATGTGGATCGTCCCGAAGCCCCTGATCGATCAGATCGTGAACTCGGGCGTACATGGTGCTTTCGATATCGACGGACGCACACGTGCGATCCTCACAGTAATGAATCGGGCGGCTGGGATCAAGCCTGCGGGCGCAGGCCGCCATTTCGGCATGATTGCTGCCGTAGCCCGATTCGTTGCCCAAAGACCAGATGATGATGCTGGGATGGTTTCTGTCGCGCATGACCATGCGTTCCATGCGGTCGATATAGGCCGCAGTCCATTCGGGCGAATCGGAGAACGGATAGAGAGCGCCGCCCAGACCGTATGCCGCGCCGTGGCATTCCAAGTCGGCCTCATCAATGACATACAGTCCGTATTCGTCACACAGATCAAGGAAGCGTGGATCGTTGGGGTAATGCGACGTGCGTACACAATTCACATTGCCCTGCTTCATTAACTCGACATCCAGCTTCATGTGTTCCACGGGCGTGGTGTGACCAAGGAGCGGATGCGTATCGTGGCGATTCACGCCCCTGAGCTTGATGGGCATACCATTGACGAGCAGCCGCGCGTTGCGAATCTCGATTCTGCGAAAGCCTACGCGCACACGCTGAACCTCGGCGACCTCTCCGTTCACCCAAAGCAGCGCATGCACGGCGTAAAGCCGGGGCGTTTCATCCGTCCAGTGCTTCACGTCAGGCAGCTCAAAGCGCGCGACGGTCTTACTTTCCGAAACACAGGCGCGCTGCGAAGCGATCAGCGCTTCGCCGTCGTAGACCTTGATTTCGACGTCGCAGGGAACGTCGGAGAGTATGTCGGCTTCTACGCAAAGCGTTCCATTCCGATACTGCTCATCAAGCGCTGCATCCGCGCGCAGATCGCGGATATGGCTCTTGGGCACACCAAGCAGGTATACGTCCCGAAAGATTCCGCTCATGCGCCAGCAGTCCTGATCCTCAAGATATGTGCCGTCCGACCATTTGAAGACCTTCACCGCCAGCAGATTGCGTCCCGGACGCACGAAACGGGTGATGTCAAACTCGCTGGGCAGATGAGGAACCTTGGAAAAGCCGACCTGTACGCCGTTGACATACAGGTAATAGGCGCTGTCAACGCCCTCAAAGGTGAGGAAGATTTGGCTGTCCGTCATGCTTTCGGGCAGCGTGAACCAGCGACGGTATAGGCCGGTCGGGTTGTCGTCTGGGACGTAGGGAGGATCCAGCGGAATCGGGTATTCCCAGTTGGTGTAGTGCGGCGGATCGTAGCGTCCGCTCATTTGCCAGCACCCGGGAACATCCAGAGCGTCCCAAGCGCTGTCGTCCGTATGCTCCGACTCAAATCCCATGGGACAAACGCCATCCGGGCAGTAAAGGAACTGCCAGCTTCCATTCAGGCTGCGATAGAAGGGACTTGCGGCGCGATCCATGGTAAAAGCCTGCGCTTCGGTGCGGCAGGGTATCATAGAGACATGCGCAGCTTCGCGCCCAATCTCCAATACAGCCGGGTTTTGCCAGTCCGGCAGTTTTTTATTGCGCATTGTTTTCGCCTCCTCCATCTTCCCACGGCATCCGGCCCGCTTCAAGCGTCAGCTCGACGAACTTGGCCATGGCCTGCGCAGGCGTCGTTCCCCGCGCGCCGAAGAACCGTCGGGCCGTTTCGTACAAATCGCGGCGCATCGGTACGCCGACCGTCGTATTTTCCTCAAGATAAAAGGCCTTGCGCTGTTCTGTAGCGCGTGCAAGCATTTCCTGCGTGACAGGGTTGTGTTTCTGCTGCATGGTATACCTCTCCTTTCAGAGATTTAAAGCGTAGTCATTAGGGGTAAATTCGATTTCTTTGCGCATTTTCCTGTCTGAAAAAGGAATACAATGCGTGTTTATCGAATTAAAACATAAAACCATAAAACCATTTCGTTAATAAACGAATGCGAAAAAATGGAGGAAGACATATGGCTGAAAACTACATCGTCCACGGAAAGGTTGACGAGTTTGTTCAATGGTATGACGAGGATGGCGACATCATCAATGCCAGCGATGGCGGCATTCTCTATGAGGATGGCGTGTATCACTGGTACGGCATGGCGCTGCGCGCGTTGCCGGACGGCAGAGGCGGCGCCAGCGGCGGAGCGAGCACCGAGGGTATTGTGATGTATGCATCTACGGATCTGCATCACTGGAAAAAGGAAGGCGTTATTTTGGCGCTGAGCGATGATCCTGCCAGCCCGCTCTACGCGCCGATGCGCGTGGAACGTCCGAAGATTCTCAAATGTCCCAATACGGGCAAATATGTTCTTTGGTGCCACTATACCGCTTATCCGGGCGATCAATCCGATTTGTCGGGAAAGTCCGAAGCAGGTATTGCGGTTAGCGACAAGATCAACGGTCCGTATACCTTCCTTGGCTGCACGCGCCCGATTGATGACCGCGGCATTGTCAAGGATTCCACGCTCTATCAGGATAAGGACGGCAGCGCGTATTTTATCTATGACCGCAAATATACGATGGAAGATTGCTGTCTGCATGTGGTCAAGCTAAGCGACGATTATCTTTCCTGCACGGACACGTGGGTTAAGGTCGAGCCGGCCATGCGCCGCGAGGCCGCAGCGATTCTGTATCACGATGGATACTATTTCATGGTCACCTCCGGGCGCACGGGCTGGGAGTTCAATCAGGCGAAGTATTTCCGCGCCACCTCCATGCTCGGACCATGGGAGGATATGGGCGATCCGTGCGTGGGTGACGAGGATCACAAGACCTTCCATTCCCAGAGCACCTATGCGTTCCATCTGGCCGGTCAGCCGGACAAGTGGATTGTGATGCTGGAGCGGCATAACACGCAGAACTTCCTGCATTGCTCCTACATCTGGCTGCCGGTGACCTTCCACGAGGATCACACGATTTCGCTGCATTATCAGGAAAAATGGGCGCTGTAAGGCGGAAGGCCGCTTGAGCGTCGCCATGCTGCAAGACCTTGAGGAGTAACCTCCTCAAGGTCTTGTTTTGCTGGATAGGCAATGCATAAAACGGCGAGCAGCGTTTAGAATTAAACTGCTTTCAAATCCAATCGAGCCTTAAAAAATCCACCTTCAGGCAGCGCTTCGCTCCAACGGGATTATTGAACGGGGGGCAGGTGCTGAGCAAGCGTCAGCAGCAGGCAGGAAAGCGGCGTCAGTTCGCTATGGCAGCAGTTCTCCTCAACGCTCAAACTGAGCTTGCCGTCGGGCAGTATGTGCAGACCTGTACGCAGAGCGCCGGTATGCTTTGAGCAAAAAGCGTCCCAGACGGGCAAATTTCCGCTGCATATGCCGTTCATGAAGGAAATGCCGAAGGGATTGTCGCCCAGCAGCCAGCGAAGGTCGGCCGTGGCCGCATCCGCCAGAGAGGAAGAACGGAGTGCTGAAGCGGCGCAGGAAAGCCCGCAGGCGTGCAGCATGAGCTCCTCAAAGAAACGCTCAGCGATCATGCCTTTTGCAACGGAGGGGACGGAAGAAGCCAGATGATGGGTGCAGATGGAAAGCGTTTCACGCCAGAGCGCGCTTTGCGGATGATCCGGGGCTTGACATGACAGCAGCGCAAGTCCACGCAGCGCGAGGACGGCGGATTGCTGACTATCCGACTTGAGAAGTCTGCTGTCCTCGCAGAAGACGCCGGTCTTTACGTCCAGACAGGAGCAGATCACATCAGCAAAGCGGAGGGCATGCTCAAGATAAGCTTTGTCCCCATCGGCCTGATACAGGGCGACAGCGGAGCACAATGCCTGAGCGTGCAGCGAAAGCTCGGATTTGAGCTCGCGTATGCCGTAGATCATCTCATGCAGATGCATATGCTCATAGGCAAAGCGAAAATCCTCCTTGGCGCAGTTCAGACAATAGAGCGCAAAAACGGCGTCCTCGTCCCGGTAGACGATGGAAGCCTGCGCGCTGACAGCGGCGGCACAGAAATTGGCATAAGGATCGTTGTGCGCATCGCAAAGCACGTCGTCGGCAGTACCGATGACCTCGTCTGTCCATGCGGGAATATCGGCTTGTACGCAGCGGTAGCCATCGGCAAAGCGGGTAAACTGCATCCATTCAAGACCGTAGCGGGCTTCCTCAAGTAGCCGGTCGCGCAGGGCGATTTCTTCCTCGGGAAGCGCTTCATACAGCGTCATCAGGCTTTGCGATGCCTGCGCGGTATGCTCCAGGCTATGGGATAGATTGCCGAGGTCATGCCAGCCGCCGCTCAGAAAGACGCGCCTTCCGTCAGGATGGACGGCAAAGCAGTCCGAATGGCAGGGAAGATGAACCCCTGGAACCTCAAAACCGCAGCGATGCGCATGAAAATAGGAAAGCGCAGACTCGGTGATTTCGCGCCACGGCAGCTCTCCGCACAGCGAGGATGCGCAGGGAGGGGAGGCCGTTTCTTCAAGACGCAGCTCACCGAAATAGAAGGCGCAGGAAGCACTCATATTCTGCTGGCGACCTGTCAGCCTGCGGCGGATGAGGACCTGCGTAACGCTTTCACGAGACACGCCCGAGAGGTCAAAGGCGACGTTGTTCCATGCACCGTTCGTCAGATACACCTGATGGAACGCGCTCATGTGCTCGTCGCTACACAGGGCAATTTCAAGGGTTACACATTGCAACCCGGGGCAGTCGGGATAGACATGGAGGAAGAGCTGACCATAGGCAGTCCAGTTTTGCGGGGCGAGCCGGTGGGTCAGGGTTGTATAAGCCTTGTATCCTTCGGCGGGAATGGGCAGCGCGTTTGGAACGGTGAGCTTGACGGTTGAAGAGCCGTTGCACAGACGCTGTGCGCAAGGTTCTATAAAACCAGGCCCTGACACGGAAAGGCTGCGCATGTCGTTGAGAAGATAGGTATTCATCTTTGTCATGGTGATCAATCCTCCTTTCCGGCGAGAGCATAGCGCTTGCCAGAGAGCAAATCCATTTCGAAGCAGCAGCCGTCGATGCAAAGGCGGTAATGCCCCTGCGGCAAATCGGCGGCAAAGCGTCCGTTCTGAATCGGCAGCGTATATTCCTGCCCGGCATCGCTTAGAGCGGTCGCTTGCGTCTGTGCGCAGCCGCTGACCTTGGCCATGCCGTAAACATCCGCAAGCACCCACAGGAAGCGAGAGGTCGTATGTACCCAGACTTCCTTATAGGTTGCGCTGTTCATTTGCGGGAAGTAGGGCATATCGTGATCGCCGTCCGTCCAGATTCCCACGGGGATAGCGCCGACGATCTGATTGGAGAACATGACGAACTGCTCAGCAAAATTATATCCTTCGCCGTACATGGTGGATTGCGCGAAGGGATTCATGCCCAGAATCCATTCCAGCTGACGCTGAACGATGCGTTGCAGCTCCAAATCATTCAGCGCCGTAGCGACGGCCGCTGCGCTCTTGGTCTTGCTCAGCAGAGGGCCGTGGAAGCCGCGGAAGTCATCCGCTACGGGCATGCGGCGCAGATAGAATTCCTCGGACAGACGCACGCCGGAGCGAATCTGCGCGTTAAAGCGCGCTGTCGGCGAGTCCTCCTTCTGAAGACGATAAATGCCGCCGGGAATCAGGCCATAGGGCTGCGTATGGCGCGCGATGGCCTTGATGAATTCGCCGTAAAGCGCAAGCCCCTCTCGCCAAAGCGGAGCGTCGGGATGCTCGGGCGCGGCCTGATAGAATAGGGAGAGACCGAGTACGGGAGCCTGCTCGTGCGCACGGTGCGGATAGTTGAGCGGGTTCTGGTGCGTGTGATCCTCATAGAAGAAGCCGCGAATCGGAAGATCCCAATCGGGCGTTTCCTGCTGCTGGCATTCAAGTACCTGACGAAGCAGCCATGCGCCCTGCTGGAGGTATTCCTGCTTGCCGGTGGCGCGGTAGAGCTCTGCAGCGGCGACGGAACCCTGACCGATGGATTGTACGGCGGGATAGCGGTCGTTTTCAAAGAAGAGACGTTCCAGTGCGAAGGTAAAGTCTTCTTCGGCGCAGCGCAGGCAGTAATCGGCAAAGGCGGGATCTTTTTCGCGGAACATACGAAAAGCGGCGGCTTCCGCAGCCGCGCCGCAGAAATTTTCAAACGGATCGCTGGCGGCGGGCAGAACGAGGTCGTCCATATCGCCCAGAATATTGCCTGTCCACGTGCCAATGCGCGTCCAGCGTGCACGGTAACCATCGCCGAAGCGGGTCTTCATACACCAATTCAATCCCCAGCGGGCTTCATCCAGCAGGCGCTCGGAAAGCTCGGGATCACGCTCGCGCAGCGTATATGCCAGATCCAGCATCGCATGGGCAGATTCCGACGTATTACACAGTCCCTGCGAAAGATCGCCTGCGTCATGCCAGCCGCCGCCTGAGGAAATCTTTCTGCCGTCGGGATGCTGGCAGAAGGTATCCAGATGACAGACTCTGTGCGTGCCGGGCAGCGCGCAGCCGCAGCGTTCCTGATAGAAGAAGTTGACGGCCTTCCATGCGGCGGAGGCATATGCGTTCGCGCCGATGGAGAACGCGCCGGTTTCACGGCTGCCGATGCGCAGAACATACTTGCCGGGCGTATTGAATGCGGAAAAATCCATAACGGCAAAATCACCCAGCGGAAAGGGGATGGCTTTAACGTCGGCGCGATAGACAGCCTCATGCGTCTTTGCATCGAGCAGCTCAAAGCTGTCTGCGTCTGCCGTTTGCGTATAGGCCAATTTATCCGCGCCGGGTTGATAGCCCGTATGGCAGAAGGCGATGCGCTGATCAAGCGTCCAGCCTTCATAAGCATCGGCCTCTACCTCTTGCAGATGAATCGGACCGAAATAAAAGCGTTTGGTCAATTCGCTGCCCGCCTGCCGTCCGTCCACGGAGCTGCGCAGCTGCAAACCGATCATTCGGTCGCGATGCGTATTGGGGATTTCCCAGACGACATGATTCCATTGACCATGCTTGAGCTGCAGGATCAGCGTATCCGAGAGCAGCCCCGAACGCGTGAGATCCTCCTGACGGTCGTTGACCATGGTCAAAAGGAAATACACATTGTCATACGTGGGCAGATCCGGATAAATCCACAGGGACAGCCGGTTATATTCCCGCCAATCCTCGCAGGGGAAACGAACCAACACATGTGTATCGCCATAGAGCTTGGTGCGCGTCAGAGAGCCGGGAACGACGGTTACCTGCGCGGGAGGACACATGCGCACGGTGGGTCGCCCTTCAAAGAGCACATCATGACTCAGCTCCATGGTTCCCGCGCCGCTGAAGGAAAGCGCGTTCAGATTGTCCATGGCGTGAAGCAGTCGGCTTCGCAGGGGCTTCTTGGCTTGGATGTGGGTGACGTTCGCGTGCTGCATATCGGGCTGCATCGCCTTGTAGGCGTTGCTGCTCTGCCGGAGCAGACGCTTGAGTTCCGCTGAGTAGGCCATAATCATCCTCCTGAATCCATTCTTTTGTCAGGTCCTTTAGCTTTAACTATAGCAAATTATCCCGACGCTCGTATGGCCCAATAACCGATATGCCATGCCCAAAAACCAATTTATGTGTTTTGGGGTGCGGAAACTGCGATTTTTACTATGCAGATTTGTGCATATTCGTATATAATGGAGAAAGCAAGCGCAAGACCCATGCGTATGGATGACAGGGAGGAAAAACGGACATGATGAACAACGCAGAACGCTTTGCTAAGGATCTGATGCGGCGCTATCCGCAGGCGGAGCAGTATCCATTCAGAAGCTGGTGCTACGCGCAGGGCTTCTATCTTTGGGGCTTTATCCGGCTCTATGAGCTGACGGAGAAGCCGGAGTATCTGCACTATGTGCGCGACTATGTGGATTTGCATGTGTCCGAGGACGGCAGTATTGCGGGCTTTACCGGCGAGAGCCTTGACGACGTGATGACGGGCTCCGTCATCGTCTGGCTGGATAGCGTGGACAGGCAGGAAAGGTATCAAAGGG
>CAZACG010000024.1:0-8951 GCA_964483645.1 uncultured Oscillospiraceae bacterium
CTATTAATAGCGGGGTGCGCGGCGGGAAGCGTAGCACTCACTGCAGTAGATGGGTCGGTCGTTCTTCGGGATGAAAGGCACGCGGGTCGGAGCACCACACTGCGCGCAGGTGGTCTCATACATTTCGCGCTGCTGAGCCTCGCCGTTGGCCGGGCGGGCGTTCTTGCGGGCGATGCGGCAGGCCTTGCAGCGGGTCGGCTCATTCTGGAAGCCCTTCTCCGCGTAGAACTCCTGCTCACCGGCGGTGAACACAAATTCCTGGCCACAGTCTTTGCAGGTCAAAGTCTTGTCCTGATACATGGGATTTTCCCCTCCGAAAAAAATAGAGATATAGGCATGATCCATTCGGCTGACCTGGTCTTTGACCCCACACTCGCCGTCAGGGGCGTTTGCTCATACACGTACCGTGCCCCACTACTAACCCTCTCAGAGCGCGTTGGCTCTGGACGGACTTACATCTAAGCCGCACCATGCTCCCCGATACTTTGACCGGATTACGTGGATCGCTTCGCCTGCGACTGGCATCGACTTTCAACCACAGACCCGATATGATCATCCTTCATTATTATAAATGCTTAAAAGAAAAAATGCAAGCCGTTTTTGGAAAGTTTTTCACAATTATCTGCGTACCCTGTCGGAAAATGCACAATGGACGCACTTCCAAAACGCTTATGAAGAGCGCATAAAGGCGTTTTCTGCATCCTGCTTGCGCAAAAATGCCGGCGCACTCTCCTGTGCGGGCAGCGTCTTCGCCGCCACAATCACGCCCACGCTCAGCGCGCCCGCTTCGCAAAGCGCGCGTGCCGCCTCTTCGGCCGTCGAGCCCGTGGTATACACGTCATCCACCAGCAAAACCCGCTTGCCCGAAACACATGCGTCCGCCTTCATGAGCCCGTAGAGGTTTTCCTGTCGCTCAAGCGCCGTAAGCAGCATCTGCGGCGAGCGCTCATCCTCACGCACAAGCGCGCACACCAGCGGCATTCCCAGCATCTTGCTCATATGGCGCGCCAGAAGCTCCGCTTGATTATAACCTCTCACGCGCTTTCTGTGCTTTGTCGTCGGCACAGGGACGATGATCTCCTCCTCGCCTGCCGGAAGCAACGCCATAGGCTCGGCCAGCATCTGCGCCGCCCTTCTCCAGCCTTGAAACTTGAGCTTGTGAATCAGCGTTCTCGCCTGTGCCTCATAAGGATATGCCGCATGCACATAGGCGATATGCTCGCGCAGCTCGATTTCGTTCCACACCTCAAGCGCACGCTGCTTTTCCTCCAGCTTTTCAAGCGCCTCCATGCAGGCCTTGCATACGCCCACGGTTTCATCCTCCGCAAGCGCCCTGTCGCACACCGCGCAGCATACGTCCTCAGGATAAAGCAGGTCGAGCAGCACGCATAGCGCTCGTTTGATTTTTTCCTTCATAATTCCATCAGCTGTGTAAGCCGCCAGCTCAGCGCGCTGTAACGCTTTCTCGTGTTCACATTGCGGATCATCTGATCAATCGCCGCCTCACGGCCGACAATCATGACCATTCGGCGCGCACGCGTAACCGCCGTATAGAGCAAATTGCGTGTCAGCAGCATGGGCGGGCCGCCTACAGCGGGCATCACCACAACGGGGAATTCGCTGCCCTGGCTCTTATGCACGGAGATGCAGTAAGCCAGCTCCAGATCCTCCACGTCCGTCCCCTCGTACAAAGCGACGCGCTCATCGTCAAACTGCACGCGCAGCGTGCGCTCCTGCTGATCAATCTCTGTAACAAAGCCAATATCGCCGTTAAACACGCCCTGCCCCTTCTCCCAGCCAAAGACGCCTTCCTTTTCCCATTCGAGCTGGTAATTGTTGCGCGTCTGCATCACCTTATCGCCCTCGCGGAAGGTGGTGTCCGCGCGCGTTCGCTCCGCCTTATGGGGCGCAGCGGGATTAAAGCGCTCCTGCAAAAGCTGATTGAGCGCAAACACGCCGCATTCGCCCTTTTTTGTCGGCGAGAGCACCTGCATCTGGCGCACCGGATCCAAATCCAGGAATTTAGGCAAGCGTACGGCGCACAACTCCACAATCCGCTTCGCCGCATCGCCGGGCGAGGCAGCCCGCTCAAAGAAAAAGTCGCTTCCCTTCGCATTCAGTCGCGGCGCCTCGCCATGGTTAATGCGATGCGCATTGTACACGATCATGCTTTTTTCGTCCTGCCTGAAGATTTCCGTCAGCTCCACTGACGGCACGACGCCGCTTGAGAGAATATCCGAAAGCACGTTTCCCGCGCCGACACTCGGCAGCTGATCCGAATCTCCGACCATGATGAGCCTCGTTCCGGGAACGACAGCACGCAACACAGAGCGCATCAGGAAGATATCCACCATGGACATCTCGTCGATAATCAGCGTATCCATCTCCAGCGGATTATCCTGCGACCGGGCAAACTCGCCCTCCTCGCCGCCATATTCAAGCATGCGGTGCAGCGTTTTGGCCTCCATGCCGCAGGCCTCGCTCATGCGCTTGGCCGCTCTTCCCGTGGGCGCAGCCAACGCGATTTCGCCATGCACGCTGAGCAACTTGATAATGCACTTGATGATTGTCGTCTTGCCCGTACCCGGACCGCCCGTGATGACCGTCATGCCGCTGTTGACCGCCGTCTCAATCGCCTTTCGCTGCTGGGCATGGAGCGCAATGCCTTCCATTCGCTCCAGCTCATCAATCTGCGCGCCAATTTCCTCCGATGCAGATTCCGGCATCGCGTCGATGAGCTCTTTGAGCCTTCGGGCAACCTCATTCTCCGCACGATAGGTCTGCATCTGGTAGCAAGCAACACAGCCGTCCGCATCCTGCTCGGGCAGCACCTGCGCGGCGATATCGCGCGAAAGGATCAGGCTGTCGAGCACATGGTTGATGGCCTCTTCTTCATTACCCAGCATCTGGCGCGCATTCGCCACAAGCTCCTCGCGCGGCAGATAGCAATGTCCCGCGCTGCCTGTCGCCTCTGCAAGCGTATATTTAATGCCTGCGCCAATACGGAATTCGCTGTCCCGTTCCACGCCCAGCGAAGCCGCGATACGATCCGCCGTCCGAAAGCCGATGCCTTCGATATCCTCCACCAGCCGGTAAGGGTTCTTGGTCACAACCTGCTTGACGTTTTCTCCGTACCGCTTAAAAATGCGTACGGAAAGCGAAGGTGTTATGCCATAACTTTGTAAGAAAACCATGGCCTCACGCTGCTGCGCCTGCTCTGCATAGCTTTCCTGAATCATTTGCGCACGTTTGGCGCCGATGCCCGGCACATCCAAAAGCCGCTCGGGCTGAGCATAGAGCACGTCAAGCGTTTCCTCTCCAAACGCCTTGATGAGCAGCTTCGCCGTTGCAGGGCCTATGCCCCGGATCATGCCGCTGGACAAGTATTTTTCGATGCCCGAAAGGGTCGTCGGCTTTTCGATCTCACAGGTCTGTACCTTGATCTGCTTGCCGTAAATAGGATGCTCGACCCATTCTCCGCCAATCGCCAGCTTTTCGCCCACGGCAATCGGCGGAAGAATACCCACGGCGGACACACGGGTTTTTCCGCACTTGACAATCAGCACGGTATAGCCGTTTTCATCATTGCGAAATACCGTCTCGTCTGCGATAGCTTCAATCCTCTCCATGCGTCCGCCCCCTTTTGTAGTTTAGGCTCTGTTTCTCACCGGTCCACGCAGCATGTCGCCTGCAGCAAGCTTTTCTCCGCAGGGAATGCGCACCTTCGTCTGCGGCACGCTGACCACGCCGACATGCTCGCCCGTCGCTTCAAGCCGAATCTGCTCAACAGTCAGCTTTTCGCTACCCTGCGGCGTTACAGTTTCCAGCTCATCGCCCACAAAGAAACGATTTTTCATCTCAACCAGCGCTTCGCCTCCGGAAACATCCAGCACGTATCCCACGTACTCCGCTTCCTGAATCACGCCGACAGCCTCGCCGCAAACCTGCGGCTGCCCGAAATAGAATCCGGTATCGTACACCCTGTGACTGACCTTGTCAAGCTCTCGCCGAAGCGTCGAGCGCAGCACAGTATCCTTTTCATACGCCTCGGGATTCTTCACATAGGCGTTCATCGCCCGGCGATAGGTTCCGATAACGGTCGCGATGTAGAGCTCATTCTTCATGCGACCCTCCACCTTGAAGCACTGCACGCCGCTTTCCATCAGCCTCGACAGATGATCGAACATGCACATATCGCGGCTTGAAAGAATCGCCGTGCCGCGCGCATCCTCCTCTATGAGCATGGGCTCCTCAGGCCGCGTGCGCTCCGTCAGCATATAGGTCCAGCGGCAGGGCTGGCTGCAAGCGCCGCGATTGGCGCTTCGGCCATTCAGGAAGCTGGAGAGCATACAGCGACCGGAGTGCGACATGCATACTGCGCCATGAATGAACGATTCAAGCTCCATCTCATCCCCCAGCTCACGCACCATGTCCTCAATCTGCTCAAAGGTCATCTCGCGCGCGAGCACAATGCGCTTTGCCCCCAGCGCCCGATACACGCGCGCAGCGTCGCTGTTGGTGGTGTTCGCCTGCGTGCTCACGTGAATGTCAAGCCCCGGAACCTCACGTGCAATCCGCGCGATTGCGCCCAGATCAGAGACAATCACCGCATCGACGCCCATCTCCTTCGCCTGACACGCCGCTTGAACCATGCCGGGCAAATCGTTGTCAAAGGCGAATATATTGAGCGTCAAATTGACCTTAACGCCCTTTTCATGCGCAAGGCACACAGCTTCCTGAAGCTGCGCCTCGTCAAAATTACCGGCCTGCGCGCGCAGGCCATATTGCTTCGCTCCGCAATAAACGGCGTCTGCGCCGAAGCGCAGCGCCGTCATCAAGGGCCGCATACTGCCCGCCGGGGCAAGCAGCGTAGGCATGCTTTTCATCAATTCAGACCTCTTCTTCTGTCGTATTCCTCCCACAGCGGCCTGTACATGGCCACTGCGGCTTCGTGCTCCTCAAGCGTTCTGGAAAAATGCAGCGTGCCGGAATCCGGATCCGTCGAACAGAAGTAAAGATACTTCTGCGCCACATATTTCTCATCCGGATAGAGCGCGGCAATCACCGCATCCATGGAAGGATTGCAGATCGGTCCCGGAGGAAGCCCCTGATGCTGATAGCTGTTGTACGGCGAATCCACCGCAAGATCCTCACTGCCCAGCACCATCTTCTCCGAGCGAGAAACATATTTGATCGTCACGTCCGATCCAAGCGTCATCCCCTGCTTCAATCGGTTATGGAATACCGCGCTGACCTTGGCAAAGTCCGCCGTCTTGGCCTCCTTTTCAATCATAGAGGCCAGCGTAAAGACCTCGTCCATGCTCATACCGATCTCATCAGCGCGCTCGTCATAACTGAGCGAATACGCAGCCTCAGTTTGGGAGAGCAAGCGTCTGATGACGCTATCCTCGCTTGAATTGGTGTAAATCTCATAGGTATTGGGCGAGAGATATCCCTCAAGCGCATACAGACGCTGCTGAGCGTCGGCTTCGCCGAGGATCTCGTCGATAAAATCATAGCCGCTGTACGCCTCGCCCGTTTTGCAAAGCTCCAAGAATGTATCCGGACTTCTGAAAATCTTCATTTCGACCAGATATGCCGCAATGTCCTCAATCGTCCAGCCGGGGATTATGGTGATCTTCGCCGTGAGCGGCTTCCCGTCGCCGGAGATGAGCTGATCCAGAATATCCGTAGCGGACATCGCACGACTCAGATCGTAATCACCGCTTTGAATCTTCTGTCCCATTCCCATCAAATCCGCCATGTATTTAAACACGGTATGATTGCGGATCAGTCCGGCGTCCTCAAGGTTTTGCGAAACCGTGGAAAGCGACGTGCCGGAGACGATTTCAAAGGGCACGGGACTTGTATCGCTTTCATCCATCGGCGCAAAGAGCAGTCTGTCTATACGCACATACCCGGTGTATACCAGCCCGCAGACGATCACAAACGACGCAGCAAACACGAGCAGCGGCCTGACAATGCGCCATATCCAGTCATACCAGAAAAAGCCGTAACGTCTGCGTTCGTGCAATTCACGCTCGCTCAACCCACGTGAGCGCTTCTTTTTCTTTGACAAAGCCTGCTTCCTCCCGTGTTACGCATGATCCGGCAGATCAAAGGTAATACCGGCTGCATCCGTCAGGATCTTAAAGATATCGCCCATCGTCTTCTGCATCTGCATTTCGGCGAGCAGATAAGCTTGAACGTCGCTGTTCATATACAGAAGGGACGCCAGCTGCTGAAAACGCTGCATATCCTCGCCGGGCATCTCGCCTGCCGCGCCGGCCATGCTCATTTGCAGCCTGAGCTGTAAGCGCTTATACTCCTCCAGCAGCAGACGGTTGGTCTCATCCTCCATAGCGCGCTCACGCAATTCCCGCAGACGAACGCATTCGTCGCTTTTCTTGATTTCGCTCGCCAGCATGTGCGCGGTATCGTAAATATTCATCGATAATCTCCTTCAAAGCTCTATAAGAGATAAGGAGACCGGTGACTGCCTCAACAGCCGGTCTCCTCCGTATACTGTATAATGTTTGCTGCGTTCTGTCAAGTCTCCATGATAATCGGCAGAATCATCGGATTGCGTTTGATCAGTCCGAAAAGATAATTGTGCATCTCATCCTTGATGCCGTTCTTGATCGCCGTCCAGTCGCTTTGGGTGATCGTGTCATAGCGGGCGAGCACATCCATGGCGACGCTGCGTGCGCCGGAAATCAGCTCCTCATTTTCACGCACATACACAAAGCCTCTGGAAATCAGCTCCGGCCCGGAAACCAGCCTGCCGCTTTCCTTGTCCACGCCAACCACGACGATAATCAAGCCGTCCTGCGACAGATGCTTGCGATCGCGCAGCACGACGTTTCCCACATCGCCTACGCCCAGACCATCCACCATCACATCTCCGGTCGGAATCGGGCCTGTGATGCTCGCCTCATCCTCGGACAGCTCCAGCGCCTGGCCGAGCTCAAGGAGAATCGTATGATCCTCCGGCATGCCCATCTCACGCGCCAGCTGCGCATGACGATAGAGCATACGATACTCGCCATGTACAGGAATAAAATATTTCGGTTTGGTCAGCGCCTGCATGAGCTTAAGCTCCTCCTGACAGGCATGACCGGAAACATGCACGTCTGCGATGCGGTTGTAAATCACCGTAGCGCCGCAACGATAGAGCTGATTGAGAATACGCGAAACCATGATCTCGTTGCCCGGAATGGGCGTAGCCGAAACGACAACCATATCGCCCTCGCGGATTTGCAGCCTGCGATGCTCGCTGTTGGCCATGCGCGTCAGGCCGCTCATCGGCTCGCCCTGGCTGCCCGTGGTCAACACGACAATTTCATGATCCTCATAGCACTCCATATCGCTGACTTCACAGTACACGTCCGGCGGAATGCGCAATTCGCCGATTTCCATCGCCAGTCTGGTGACGTTAATCATGCTCCTGCCGACAAAGCAGATTTTGCGCCTGAAGGCAATACAGTTATCCACCACCTGCTGAATCCTATGCAGATTGGAAGCGAACATCGCAATGATAATGCGTCCTTTCGCTTCTTTAAAGAGGTTGTGGAAGGTAT
This sequence comes from uncultured Oscillospiraceae bacterium, assembly GCA_964483645.1. Lineage (GTDB taxonomy): Bacteria > Bacillota > Clostridia > Christensenellales > Aristaeellaceae > Ventricola. The sequence goes on from CAZACG010000024.1 coordinate 7,581, forward strand.
CGCCAATCTTCCTTTCGCTCATGGTATAACCGGGACGCTCAATATTGGTGGAATCCGCCATGAGCGCCAGCACGCCTTTTGTTCCCCACTGCGCCAGCGTGCCCAAATCGGTCACTTCTCCGTCAATGGGCGTATAATCGATCTTAAAATCGCCCGTAACGATGACCGTACCCGCAGGGCATGTAATCGCCATAGCGACAGCGCCCGCAATCGAATGGCTGACCTTGATAAACTGCACCTCAAACGCTCCAATTCGGACGATGTCCTTCGGTTTGACAATGTGCAGATCAATGCCGGAGATATTATGCTCCGTCATCTTGCCCTGTATGAGCGCGCAAGTCAGCTTGGTGCCGTAAACCGGCGCGGGAACACGCGGAAACACATACGGCACAGCGCCGATATGATCTTCATGCCCATGCGTAATCAGGTAAGCGCGCACGCGCTCCCTGTTGTTGGTCAAGTACGTGATGTCGGGAATGACCAGATCAATGCCCAGCATATCCTGACGCGGAAACACCGAGCCGCAATCCACAACAACGATATCGTCCCCATACTCAAACGCCGTCATATTCTTGCCGATCTCACCAATTCCGCCGAGCGGAATGATTCTCAGCTTCGCCATGGGGCTGCTTCCTCCTTTCACGATGGCATCATCCATACAATATGTCCTTTTATACGTTCTCAAGTCGTTCCGAACGTATGGAATTCAAACATGCAGCTATACGCTGCCTGTCATTTACGATAGTTGTTTGCATTATATCATAAAACCCATTGAAGGCAAAGCACCTTTATACCCCAAACTGAAATATTTAATACAAAATTCAAAAATAGCGCGTAATCAGCGTGTTTCCCGCCGTCTTTTTACATCCTTATTGCACAGAAAAAAGATGAAAAACGCATCGTTTTCCATCTTTCATTCAAGTTTTATGTAATTTACAGATGACGCTCAATCATCACAGCGATATCCGCCTTGCCGCGCGCGCCGACAGCCTGCTCAACCGTCTTTCCGTCCTTGAGGACGACAATCGTCGGGATGCTCATTACGCCAAAGCGCTGCGCAAGGTTCGGCTCCTGATCCACATCCACCTTGCCCACCACAGCGCGTCCTTCATACTCTGCCGCAAGCTGCTCAATGCTCGGGGCGATCATGCGGCACGGGCCGCACCACGTCGCAAAAAAATCCACCAGCACAGGCTTATCGCCCGCAATAGCCTGTTCAAAGGATTCCGTCGTAAAATGGTTCAGCATTTTTCTCTGCCTCCTGCTTGTCATTCCTTGATGGCTTTTAAGCATCGGTTTGTTCGGGTTTTTGAACGAAAACCAGTCTCGGCTCCCAGCGTCCCTTTGAAACATGCGGATCAAGCACACGCA
>CAZACG010000024.1:8961-10198 GCA_964483645.1 uncultured Oscillospiraceae bacterium
CATCAGCACATAAGCAAGCGCCGTGCCCACCACAGCGCCCAGCGCGGCAATCAGCTCGCGGTTGAAGGACTCGGCCAACGCGCCAAGCCCCCAGCCTGCGGCAAGGCCCAGCATAAATCCGGCAAACGGGATCAGATAGGCCATTGCAGAAGCCGCCATCACATGGGATTCATCCATCTCCACCACAACGCTGTCGCCTACCTCGGCTTTGCCGGGAATCTTGAGGGTATGCTTTTTGCAGTCGCTGCTGCCATGCATGCAGGCATGGCAATCCCCGCAGGCTTCATGACGCTCAAAGACGATGGTCAGCATCTTTCCGTTCACTTCGGTGACAATTCCCTTGTTGGTCATATTCCGCTCCTTCACCGCTTACAGCAGTTTACGCAGCTTCGCATGCTTTTACAGCGTTACTCGTAAATCTTTTCAAACTTCACAAAGCCTTCGGTTTCCAGCAGCTCGATCTGATGTCCCACATTCTTGGCCATGGGCATGACGGTAACCACCGCGCCGCTCTCGCGCTTCTTCGCCGCCTCGGCAAGCACCTGCGTTTTACGCTGCGTACTCACGCGATTGCCGATCAGATACGCAGTCGCCTCGCCCACCAGACGATAGCTACCTTCCAGATGATCCTTCAAAATCGTGACAATGCGCTCAAAACCGATGGAGAAGCCGCAGGCAGAAACATTCTGTCCGCTGAATTTGCCGATCATCTTGTCATAGCGGCCGCCTCCGGCGATGGAGAAATTGTATCCGTCCATCGTAACCTCGAAGATCGGACCCGTATAATAACCCATGCCGCGCACCAGCGTCGGATCAAACACAATCTTCACGCCCTCGCAGAGCATCGGCTGCACACACGCGATAATCTCCGCGAGCTTATCCTTGACCTTCGCAGGCAAAATATCCTCTCCGATATCCTTGCAGAAATCGGCGATGGTCACGCCCTGCGTCACGCCCTCATACACGGCGAGATACTTGCCGACCACAGTCTCGTCATAGCCGTTTTCAAGCAGCTCGCTGCGAATGCCGTCCATGCCGATCTTGTCAAACTTGTCAAGCGAAATCAGCACGGAGCCGATCTGCTCCTCGGTAAAGCCCGCACACAGCGCGACCGCGCCCAAAATCTGGCGATCGTTGATGTGAATGGTAAAGTCCTTAATGCCGATCTCTGCAAAAATCTGGCTGAGCATTGAAGCGGTCGCAGAGATCAGCTCGATCTCGCACAGGCTGCTATCGT
>CAZACG010000025.1:0-9985 GCA_964483645.1 uncultured Oscillospiraceae bacterium
CATACAGCCCGTACCCATCATCCGCGAGGGCGGCGGCTATCACGAGGAAGCCCTGTCTCCCCTCGCCAGCGCGACGGCCATTCGTGCCGCGTTCATGCGCGGAGAGCGCGAGCAAGCGCTTGCCGCGCTGCCCGATCCCGAGCCGGTTGCGCAGGCCGAAGCCCGGCGCGATATTCACGAAGAGGAGGCGCTCACGCAGGCGCTGCTTCTGCGTCTTCGCACGATGTCCCCGCAGCAGCTCGCGCAGATCAGCGGTGTAACGGAAGGGCTTGAACATTCGCTCCTGCGCCAAGCCCGATCTGCCGCCTCGCGCAGCGAGCTGATTCTCGCCGTCAAGAGCAAGCGCTACACCTACGCGCGCCTCTCCCGCATCTGTACAAACGCACTTTTGGGCGTTACGGACGAATTTACCAAAGCGCACAGCGCTCCGACCTATGCGCGTATTCTGGGCTTCCGCAAGGCCGCCGCGCCGCTGCTCTCTCAGCTCAAAAGAAGCAGCCGTCTGCTGCCGGTTTCCAAGGCGGCGGATTATGACCACAGCGACCCGCTCTTTGCGCTGGATATCCTCGCGCAGGATCTGTGGTCGCTGGGCAACGCCTCGCCCGAGCTGCGCGCCTGCGGCCGCGACTTTACCACAAGCCCCGTTATCGTATAATACTCATTCTTTCGGAAAGGAGCTTCCTATGCGTATATTGATTCTCCCGCTCGCGCTCATCCTCGGTGCTTGTCTGCATTTGCTCCTGCCGGCTCTTGCTGCGCTTGTGCGAAAGGCGGACGATGCGGCTCAGCCCACGGCGACTTCGCCCGGCTTTGCATACGGCGCAGACGCCGTCTCACGCCTGTATGGCTTTGTGCTTGATCTTCTTCCGCAGCGCCTGCGCGCAAACGAAGGGCTTGCCCTGCTCGTCTTTCTTCTGCTGCTTGGCGGCTGCGCCGCGCTTCTTGGCGCGATTCATCCGCTCGTATGCGCGCTCGTGATGGCTCCGCTGTTCACAGCGTTTTCCTGCTTGCCGGGCTGCGCAAAAATCAAGGATGCTCTGGATTCAGGCCGATATGTCAACGATATTCCCGCCTATGAGGCGCTTGTTCGCGAAACCTGCGCGTCCCTCGCCCCCGCTTTCAGCCGCGGTCTGGTGCTTCCGCTGCTGCTGTGCGCGCTGGGTATGCCGCTGCATCTGGGCTGTGCGTCGGGCTATATCGGATCGGCGCTTGTGATGTTTGCCTGTAGCCGACCATGTGCGCAGCGCGCCGCCGGTTTTCTCCTGCGCGTATCCGATGCGGTCTTGATCGCACTGCTTGCGCTCTGCTCCGGTGTAACAGGCCGCGCGCCCACGCGAGTTCGTGGCCGAGACACGCACACGCGCCTGCTCAGCACATTGGGCATTGCCGGCGAGCCGACGGACACGCATGCACCCATGGCCGGCGATATTGCGCAGGGAATCTTTCTGTGCTGCTTCTGCTCGGCGTTGCTTTGCCTGATGCTGTGCGCGGCATTCTTTGCGCTGTGCCAGTCCTAACGCAAAGGCATAAAGAAGGGGCTGTCAAACCCATTATCCGAACATTTCAAGCATAAACGAAGAACTTGCGCCCAAAGGTTTCCAAAAGGCGATCGGAATCCCTTTGGCGGAGCGTTGGGGCAGCACTTCAAGCTAGCCCCAAGCTCAAGAGAGCCGATGATTCTTGAAAAATTGCTTTTTGAAATGTTCAGAGTGAGCTTGACAGCCCCTTTGACATATAAGAGGTCAAAAACCGCACAAAAGCAGCGAACACAAAGCCGCTTCGTGATGTAAATCGCTTCGGAAGCGGGCACACACAGCGCGCTTATGCTTCATCCTTCGTTCGCCGGATATCCGCGCCCAGCGAGGACAGCTTTTCTTCCAGATGCTCATAGCCGCGGTCGATGAAATGCGTGCCGGAGATTTCGGTGGTGCCCTGCGCCATCAGTCCCGCAACAACGAGCGCCGCGCCCGCGCGTAGGTCGCTGGCTTCCACGGCGGCCGCGTGAAGCTGCGGCACGCCCTCGATGATGGCGGTCTGCTCAAAGACGCGCACGCGCGCGCCCATGCGTTCCATCTCCGCCAGATGACGGAACCTGGATTCGAAAATATTCTCCACAACCGTGGAAGTGCCCGTCGCCGTACACAGCAGCGCGCTCATGGGCTGCTGTAAGTCGGTCGGGAAACCCGGATAAACCTGCGTTTTGAACGTAACGCCTCGATGGGAGCCAACAGAGCGCACACGAATGGAATCGTCGCGTTCATCGACTCTGGCACCCATTTCCAGCAGCTTGGCGGTCAGCGCCTCCATATGCGTGGGAATGCAGCCTGTAACGGTCACGTCGCCATGCGTAGCGGCGGCGGCGATCATCAGCGTACCGGTTTCAATCTGATCCGGGATGACGGCGTAGGGCCTGCGGCTGGCAAGCTGCTGCGTGCCACGCACGCGAATGACGTCCGTACCCGCGCCCTTGACACGGCAGCCCATGGAGCTCAGGAAGTTCGCCAGATCAACGATGTGCGGCTCCTTGGCAGCGTTGTAAATGGTGGTCGTACCGCTTGCGCGGGAGGCGGCGAGCATGACGTTAATCGTGCCGCCGACAGTCGCCATATCCAGAAACACATCCCCGCCGAGCATCTGCTTGGCTTTGGCAAACACCACGCCGCGGCCGGTTTCAACCTCCGCGCCGAGCACGCGCATGCCCTTGATATGCTGGTCAATCGGCCTGCGGCCGATGTTGCATCCGCCGGGCAGCGGAACCTCCGCTTCGCCAAAGCGCGCCAGCAGCGCGCCGATATAATAGGAGGATGCGCGCATTCTTCGGGAAAGCTCCAAAGGGACATCCGTCCTGTTGATAGTACCGGCGTCCACCTGCATGATCCCTTCCTTGGGATCCCAATCCACCTTTGCGCCCAAATAGCGGAGCGTCTCGACAGAGACGGTCACATCCTCAATATTGGGCAGGTTTTCAATGATGCAGGGCGTTTGGCTCAGAATAGCAGCCGGAATGATCGCGACCGCAGTGTTCTTGCCGCCGCTGACGCGAACGGTACCGCTGAGCCGCTGCCCACCCGTGATGAGCATTTTTTCTTCCAGAGCCATGAACGTCCTCCTTTTTCCTGCAAACAGGCAAGTAAACAGTATCGTAGTTCATATATTATACACGTATAGGCGCGATTTGGCAAGTCGGGCACAGGATTTGGAAAAAAGCGGTTTTTTCGGGATGAAAACGCCAGTCTTGCGCGTTTCTATGGTATAATGACGGGACATGGTTCCCGCCGGAGGAACGCGCAGGGCGCGCCGGCTGAAAGGAGGCGCGGCGTGTGACGCAGCAATGGTATCAGGTTTTGTCCCTGCTGTACGGGTATCTGGGCGCGGGCATCGCCGGGGCGGTGGTGCTTGTCTCCCTGCGAAGGCTGATTGCAGATAAAAGGCTGTATCGCCGCGTTCGGAAGAATCTCCCGCGCGCAGGCGCGGCGGGCGTGCTATCCGTGCGCGTATCCTCAAGCAGGCGAATGCATGCGGGGCTTGAATGGAGCGTGCCCTATGAGGGGACGCTGGGCAGCGCGCACAGCTGCGATATCTGCATCCCCGTGCGCAGGCTGCACATGCGCTCTGCATTTTTCTGGATGGAAAAAGATGAATTGCATCTGGTCGCGTTGCATAAGGATGGCATATCGGTGGACGGCGTTTGCGTTGACGCGGGCGACGAGGCTGTGTTGCGGGATGGCGCGCAGCTTCGCGTACGGGATGTTCAAATGACGCTCTCCCTGAACGGCGGAAAGAAACGCGGCGATATGCTGATCGGGCCGTATGTCACCTCCAAGCGCAGAAGCAGCGCGCAGAGGGGGCATGGAGACGGGCTTGGCGCGCCGGGCAAGGCCGAGGAACGCAGAGAAAAAAAGCTGCTTCAAAAGCAGACAGCGCGAAAGAAGAAAGAGCAAGCGCTCACGCAAAAGACAGGCGAGGCCAAAAAGACCAAAGGAAAACGATAGAGGACAGAGCATCAGGGAGGGGACAGCATGGCGCGGGAAACCTATACCGCAAAGAGACGGCGAACGGACGACGGCGCGCAGAAGGCGGCGTACAAACCGGCCAAGCGTGCGGGCACGCCGTCGCCATCACGCGCTAAAGCTTCTGTCCGCCAGGAAGAGGAAAAGCCGAGGACAGCCAAAAAGCCGAAGAAAGCTGTGCGCGGACGGGAAACCGGCAAGCGCCTGTCCGGGGCCGAACGCAAACAAAAGGAAACGGTCTTCCGTGACCGAAGGCGGGCCGTCAGCCGAGGCGCTGATTTCGGCGTAACGCTCATCGCGCTACTGACGGCATTGTTTATCGCTCTGGGCTACATGCTCTGCGCATCCAAAAACGGCGGCGCGACGGATACGCAGGCCCTCTGCATTGCCGCGGCCATTGTGCCGCTGACGCTGCTTTCCACGCTTGCGCTGCCGAGGCTTCTGGCCTTTGACGCGCTGACCATGGCGCTGACCAATTTTCTGTGCGGCGCAGGTCTGGTGATTCTATACACCATATCGCCCGAGCGAGGCGCCAAGCAGGCGGGCTTCTATGTAGCGGGATTGGCACTGATGATTCTGATGGCGCTGATCGTTTCGCATGTGCGCCGCTGGAAGGGACTGACGATTCTTTCGATGCTGCTGGGCATCGGCGCGCTGATTTTGCCGCTTGCCTTTGGCGAGTGGCAGTCCGGCGCTAAAAACTGGGTGGAGCTGCCTGTGATCGGCTCCTTCCAGCCCAGCGAGCTGGTCAAGCTCAGCGTTGTGCTCTCTCTGGCATATTATTTCAGCACGCACAGGACGGTCTTCCAAATGCTGCCCGCTCTTTTCTTCGCCGCCGCCTGTCTGGGGCTTCTGATGCTCCAGCGCGATCTCGGCACGGCGCTGATCTACTACCTGACCACGCTGCTGCTCTTTTACGCCGCCTGCGGCAATGTGCCGCTGACAGTCTTTGGGCTTGGCGGCGGAGCCGCTGCGGCGGTTGTGGGCTATCAGATGTTTGCGCATGTCAAGGTGCGCGTAGCCATGTGGCGCAACCCTTGGAGCGATCCTTTGGGCGGCGGCTATCAGATTATTCAGGGGCTTTTGGCCATCGGCTCGGGCGGCCTGTTCGGCGTAGGCCTCGGACAGGGTACGCCGGAGCAGATTCCCGCCTACTACAACGACTTTATCTTCGCCGTCATCTGCGAGCAGATGGGTCTGATCTTCGGCGTGCTGGTGCTGCTGTGCTACGTGCTTCTCGTGCTGCGGGGCGTGTCGGTCATCACGCGCACACGGCGCTCGTTTGACATGCTGCTGGGAGGCGGCGTGCTGGCCATGCTGTCCGTGCAGACGTTCATGATCGTCGGCGGCGTCATCAAGATGATTCCGCTGACAGGCGTGACGATGCCCTTCCTCAGCTACGGCGGCTCTTCCCTGCTCTCATGCATGGCGATGATCGGCATTTTGCAGGGCATCAGCGCACGCGCGCAGGAGAATCTGGAAGAGGACATCATGGGAGGTTAAGCCTATGAAGGTAATCCGACGACGCATCCGTCTGCTGGCCAGCGCAATGCTGCTCCTGTTCGGCGTGATGGTCGCCTATTTCTGTTATTCGGTGTATTTCTATGGCGGGCGCTGGGTCGCCAATCCCTATAATCCGCGCATTTCCAATCAAAAACAGAGCGTCATCATGGGCAGCGTCGTCGATCGCGATGGAACGGTACTCGCCTACACGGACGAGGACGGCGCGCGCAGGTATCACAGCAGCCGTGATACGCGCATGGCTGTCTCGCAGGTTGTCGGCGACAGCAGCGGCAAGGTCTCTACCGGCGTGGATACCTTCCATGCGCAGTATCTGCTCGGCTTCAAGTCCAGCGTCTTTGAACGCCTTTACGACGCCTTTATCGGCACGCCCCAGCGAGGGGATGACGTGCAGCTGACCATTTCCGAGCGGCTCTCGCGCTATATTTCCCAGGAATTCCCAAAGGGCAAGCGCGGCGCGGTCGTCGTGCTCAACTATCAAACCAACGAGATTCTTTCCATGGTTTCCATGCCTCGTTTGATCCCACAGACATGGAGGACGCCCTTGCCGACGAGGAGGCCGGCGCGCTCATCAACAGGGCTACGCAGGGGCTTTATCCGCCGGGCTCGACATTCAAGATCGTCACCATGGCCTCTGCGCTTGAAAATCTGCCGGATCTGAGCGATTTTGCCTTTGACTGCACAGGCTATTATCCCGTGGGCAATTATTCCGTGACCGAAGGCAGCGCGCATGGCGTTCAAACGCTGGATGACGCATTTACCCATTCGTGCAACACGACCTATGCCGCGCTCTCACAGGAGCTGGGCTATCAGATTCTCGGCGAAACGGCAGAGCGGCTGGGCTTTAATGAGAACTTCATGTTCGGCGATCTGATCGTTTACAATTCCAGCTATCCCATTGATGATTTGAGCGCGGAGGATTTGGCATGGTCGGCCATCGGTCAGGGTCGTGTGCTCGCCACGCCCATGCACATGGCGCTCATCGCTTCTGCCGTCGCCAACAACGGCATGATGTACGAGCCGCATTTGATCAAGAGCATCCGCACGGCGCAGGGCGGCACGCGCAGCCTGCCCGGCAACTTCACAGGCACGCGCGTGATGAGCGAAAGCGTGGCGCAAGCGCTGCAAAAGGACATGATTCGCGTGGTCAAATCTGGCACGGGCACGCGCGCCGCTCTGTCAAATGGCTATGTCGTCGCCGGCAAAACCGGCTCTGCCGAGGTCAGCAACGATAAGAGTGTGGACACCCATGCATGGTTTGTCGGCTATGTCGCCAACGACAATGCGCCCTACGCCATTTGCATTATGATCGAGAACGGCGGCTCCGGCGGCGGCGTAGCTGCGCCGCTGGCGAGAAAAGTCCTGCAAAAGGCCATCAATCTTTCACTGTAACGTCATGCGTTCAAGGAGGTTTTTATGCGTAAACTGATTGCTTTAGTCACACTGCTCTGCGTATGGACGGCACTCACCTGCGGCGCATCAGCAGCAGGCGTAACGCTGCGGACATTCACTCCCTTTGCGGATCTGGATTTTGCCGCGCAGGGCTATATGGATCTGATTACTGTATGGGAAAGTGAAACGGGAAACCTTGTGGAGGATTACTCAGGCTCCATGGACGAGGACTGGATGCAGGAGATGCGCCGGAAGACCGCCTCGGGCGAGGCGGATATCCTGATCATTCCCATCGGCTCCGGGCTCACGGATGCGCAGCTCGTCACCGCTGCAGAGCTTGCGCAGGCCACGCCGGAGCTGGGCGCGAAGTCTTCCGCTTGCATGGCAGAAGAAAGCGGCTCGATTCTGCTGACGCCCGTGCGCCTGAACTGGGAGGCGCTCTACATCAATACCGATGTGCTTGCGGCGCAGGGGCTTGCCGTGCCGCAAACCTATGCCGAGCTGATTTCCACCTGCGCGGCGCTTGCTCAGCGGGGCGTTACGCCCATCGCCAACGCCCTGTGCGAATGGTCGGAGATCGTCCTTGACTGTACGGCGCTTGCAGGCGCGTCCGAGGCGCAATTCGGCACGCAGGCCTCCCTGGAAGGCGCGAATGAAATGCTCGCAGCGCTGACAGCGGTCGGCGGCTTCGGCGCAGATCCATGGAATGTGACGGACTCCGACGCGGAGCAGCAGTTTATCGCAGGGCAGGCCGCAATGCGTTTTGATTCGGACTGGCTCGCACAGAGTATCCCCGCAGAGCGTGTAGAGCAGGTTATCGTCATCGGCGTACCGTCCAAGGACGGACAGGCGCGCGCAAAGCTCGCCGGAACGCCATCCTTCGGCCTTGCAATCACCCGTGCCTGCTGGGCAGACGACGCCCGCTGCGAGGCTGCGATGTCGCTGGTTGGCAAGCTGCTTTCCCAAGAGGGCATGACGATCCTGACCAGCCCGACGGCGGGACAGCTGGGCGCAAGCATCGCGCAGCTCACCATGAGCACGCAGGACTGTGCGGGAATCCTCTATGATTTTATGCCTGAGACGTTTGACAGCTGGACAGAGAGCGTCATCGCAGGATTGATGAGCTTCTAAGGGGTTGTCTCACGAAGAGCAATACTGCGCAAAAACGCTCGTGAAGCATCGAAAACCACGGTGTTTCACGGGCGTTTTTCTTTTATTGTGTGCATGCTCCTTCGTGAGACAGCGCCTTTCGTGCAAGGCTCTTTGAAGGAGCGCTGACACAGGACGAAATCACGGCGGGAACTCTCTCAGTCAGCTTCGCTGACAATATTCCGGGAAACTCGCATCGTCGCCTGCGGCTCCTTGCGATTTCCGATGCTCTGCCTGTTTCGCCCACTGGGCGCAGCAGGCTTCGATCCCTCGGAGAGGGCGCCTTTCATATAAGTCTCTTCGGAGACTCGTTGTTATAGGCTTCATTTAAGAAGCTTAGAGGAAAAGGAGCGTTCCGGCAAAGAAGGCGGACATTTCAGACAAAAATGAAAGATTCTCGCCCGCAGCTTTCCAAAGAAGGCAGTCTGATATGCCGTTTTTCCTTGCCATAACATAATTTTTGTGTTATAATCTTCCTCGGCCTGCCTAAGGCGGGCGAACCGATTGAGGATCCATCATAAGCGGTTTTCCGCTTGATTAAACCGGGAGGGTTATATTTCATGCCTCTAATGAACGAATACACCAAGGATACCATCAAGGAATCCATTCTCAACAAGCTTCTGCGTTATTACGGCACGACCATTGAGGAAGCCACGCCCAAGCAGGTTTACGCCGCCGTGGCCTCCACGGTTCGCGATCAGATCATGCTCAAGTGGCGCTTTGAAAAGGAAGCGCGCAGGGAAGAGAAGGCCAAGCGCCTGTACTACCTTTCCATCGAGTTCCTGACCGGCCGCTGGCTGCACAACAACCTTTTGAACCTCTGCTCTACCAAGGAATACGAGGAAGCCTTCGCCGAGCTGGGACTGACCCTGCGCGGCGTTTTGCATGAGGAGCCGGAACCGGCTCTGGGCAACGGCGGTCTGGGCCGTCTTGCCGCATGCTTCCTTGACTCTCTGGCTACACTGGATCTTCCCGCCATGGGCTCCACTATCCGTTACGAATACGGCCTGTTCCGTCAACGCATCGTCGACGGTCAACAGGTCGAGGTGCCGGACGAATGGCTGACCTACGGCAATTCTTGGGAGATTCCCGCCCAGCGCGATGCTGTCACCGTGCGCTTCGGCGGCCAGATGCACGAAAACTGGATGGGCGACAAAAACTACGTCTATCTGCAAAACACCGAGGACGTCATCGCCGTGCCGTATGATCTGCCGATCGTCGGCTACAACAACGAGGTCGTCGATCGTCTACGCATGTGGAGCGCTGTGCTGCCCAAAAACTTTAATCTTGAGCGATTCTCCGCAGGCGATTACAACGGCTCCTCCGAGGATAACGACTCCATCGCCGCGCAGATTTCCAAGGTGCTCTACCCGGAGGACAACACCTATAACGGCAAGAAGCTGCGCCTGATGCAGGAGTACTTCCTTGTCTCCGCAACGCTCCAGTACGCGCTCAAGGACTTCAAGAGCATTTATGGCAGCAATATGAGCCTGCTGCCGGAAAAGGTCGCTTTCCACATCAACGACACGCATCCGGCCATGGTCATCCCGGAGCTGATGCGCATTCTTGTGGACGAGGAGCATCTGCCTTGGGAGGTCGCCGAGCGCATTACGCAGAATACCGTCGCCTACACCAACCACACCATCATGGCCGAGGCGCTTGAGAAGTGGCCGGAGAACATGCTGCGCGAAACGCTGCCGCGCATCTACTCCATCATGCAGGAGCTCAACCGCCGCCTGTGCCAGAAGCTGTTTGATCGTTTCCCGGGCGAATGGGATCGCATCGGCCACATGGCGATCCTCGCTTATGATCAGGCGCACATGGCCAACATGTGCATCGCCTATTCCCATGCCGTCAACGGCGTTTCTCAGCTGCACGGCGATATCCTCAAGCGCAGCACGTTCGCCGATTAC
>CAZACG010000026.1:0-2198 GCA_964483645.1 uncultured Oscillospiraceae bacterium
GAATAGTATTAACGGCTCGATTGGATTGGAGCGTAATATCGGAAAAGAAATCGCATGAAGCGGTTGTCTTTGCTCTCGGAGTATGCTACTATTTGGAAAAACGAAAGAGATGGAGTGGAAAAATGGAAGACGGATGGCGTATTGAACGCGCGGTTGCGGGAGATGCGGAGAAAATCTATGCGCTGTATCATTCGCTGATTGATATGCCGCACAGCACGTGGGATGAAGATTATCCCACGCTTGATATGGTGAAGGATGACCTTGCACATCACCATGTACTGGTCATGCGCGGCCCGGAGGAACGCATTGTTTCGGCAATTGTGGTCGTGGAGGATGAGAACGAAGAATTTGAAGGCGTCGACGGTTGGTATGAGGATGTGGAGCGCTGGGCGGCGCTCTCCCGGCTGGGCGTGGCGAAGCAGATGCAGGGAAGAGGAATCGCCAAGCGCATGCTCACAGCGGCGATGGCGCTTGCCAAGGAGCGGGGCGCTCAAGCGGTTCGCTTTCTGGTCTCCAAGGATAATCCTGCGCCGCAGCGCGCCTATGCCAAGCTGAATTTCGATATTTGCGGCGAAACGCAGATGTATGACTGGGATTGGCTGTGCTATCAGAAACGCCTGTAAGCTTGCCTGAGAGCGAAAAGCATGATATACTGACGGTGTATTTTTTGCTTTGGAGGACGCATTCTCATGCACATGCGAACGAAGAAATGGGCGAAGCCGGAGCTGGCTGTTTGCCCTTATTTTACGGACGAGGCCGAAAAGTACCGCGGCCATTGGCGCGAATGCTTTGAAAGCGACGCGCCGCTGTATCTGGAGTTGGGCTGCGGCAAGGGCGTTTCAACGGCGGCGATGGTCTATGATAACCGCGACGTCAATTTCGTTGCCATGGATATCACCTGCAACGTGCTTGGCGATACGCGGCGCAATATCGCCAAAGCCTATGGCGAGGAGTCGGTGAAGAACGTGATGATCGCGCGCTATAACATCGAGGATATCCGCAAGGTATTTGCGCCCGAGGATCGCGTGGAGCGCATTTATATCAATTTCTGCAATCCATGGACCAAGCGACCCAAGTACGCCAAGCGTCGATTGACGCATCCGCGCCAGCTGATGCAGTACCGTGATTTTCTCGTGGACGGCGGCGAAATATGGTTTAAGACGGATGATGTGCCGCTCTTTACGGAATCTTTGCCGTATTTCGCTGCCTGCGGCTTTGAAATGCGCTATCTGGTTTCCGATCTGCATGCGGCGGGCTTTACACCTAACTATATCAGCGAGCATGAGAAGAAGTTTACCGATTTGGGCGTGCCGATCAAATTCGTCATCTTTAGGAAAAAGCCCGGCGAGGTCGAGCTGGATCCCGTACGTTGGGTGATGCCCGGCGCATTTGCCAAGCTGCGCGAGGAAGCGGAAAACGGCGAGGCGTAAAAAACAAAAGAAGCGAGGAATGCCCATGCTCGGCATTGTCTATAATCCTGTTTCGGGCATAAAAAATGCGCAGCAGATTGTGCAGAAGATTTGTGCGTGGCTTGAAGCGCGCAGGCTGACCTATGGTCTCTTTCCCACGGAATCGCAGGGAGACGGGCAGCGTAAGACAGAGCAGGCCATTGCGCGCGGATGCGATGCAATCATTTGCGTTGGCGGCGACGGGACGCTCAGCGAGGTTGTCGCCGCGCTGGCCGGGAGCGACATCACGCTCTATATCGTTCCCAATGGGACGGGCAACGACTTTGCACGCGCGATGCATCTGCCCGAGGAGCCGCTCGAGGCGTTTGAGGCGCAGATGGACGGGCGGCCCGTTCGCATAGACTGCGGCAAAATCAACGGCAAGCCGTTCCTGAATATCGCGGGATCCGGATTTGATGTGGACGTGCTTCAAAAGATGGAGGAATTGCGAAGAATCTATCCGGGACCCAAGGCGTATCGTAAGTCCGTATTATCCGTTCTCAGCCATTTTAAAGCTTTTGAAGCAGAATTGGAGATTGACGGGGGCGCGGTCAAGCGTATTCGAGCAACCATTGTGGAGATTGCCAATGGACAGTGCATCGGCGGGGGCATGCGTGTCGCGCCGAACGCAAAGGCAGATGATGGGCTGTTTGACGTGGTCGTGGTGGATAAGGTACCGCGCTGTCTGGTTCCCCTGCTCCTGCCGCTGTTTATTGCGGGATGGCATGTGTATCTGCCCGTCGTGCGCGT
>CAZACG010000026.1:2298-9863 GCA_964483645.1 uncultured Oscillospiraceae bacterium
TGCCGGGCGCGCTTCAGGTCATGAAACCGAAGGTATAAGCATATCATGAAAGGGAAGCGGTCCGGCGTGATCGTTTCCCTTTTTTGCCGTTCTGCTGTATAGAAAATGGCGCAAAGCGGCGTGCAGCAAGCGCGAAGAGGCTTCATGATGCAAACTGCTTCGGAGGGGGGCACGCTTGCTCGGTTTGCGATTGATGCGGATTGGACGTGCAAAGGAAAAATGAAAAATGTGAATTTTCTGTAACAAATATCGGAAGAACTGGGAAGAAAACACATGCGTATTCCGTCTAATGGTCAGAGGAATACAAAAGGAGTGTGATTGAGATGAAAAAAGCATGGAGCACTTTGCTGATGGCGGCGCTGCTGGTATGCATGGCGGCAGTCGGAATGGGCGAAAGTCTGTTTGTTGATAATCGCGAAACGGATAAGATCTATCCGGAACGGCTGAATCTGCGGGCGGAAGCCTCCAAAAACGGTGCGATTATCGGGCTGTTTTATACCGGCGCAGAGGTCGAAACGCTTGAATATACGAACGAGGAGTATGTCAAGGTGCAAATCGGCGGCGTGACAGGCTACATGGCCGGAGAATATCTGATCACGCGCGAGGAAGCGACTGCCCGCTATGGCACGGACGGCGACTTTGGCGATTGCAGGGCTGCGGAGATTGATTTGAGCGGCTTATGGAAGAGCAATCAGCCGCTTTTTACGCAAACTGATCCGGCGTCTGCAAGCGTAGAGACGCTGGCCCACGGCGAGCAGGTAGGGCTGGTCGGCATTTTGGACGATTGGGCATATGTTTATACCGAGGCAAGTGGAGAAAGGGTTTACGGTTATGTGCCGCTGGATACGCTGACTGATGTGGGCGAGCTGAAGGTGATGATTGTCGCAGGAAAAAAGGCGGATACGCAGACCAGGCTGTATGACGCGCCCAACGATCGTGCGAATGAGATCATGACGCTCAAGAATGGAACGGCATGCTTTGCGCTCTTTGGCCGCAAGGAGGGAGAATGGCGCAGGGTGCGCGTGGGCGGCGTGTCCGGCTGGATTCGCTATACGCAGGCAGACAATCTCTTTGCTTTGGGCGCACAGCCCAGAAACGTGGTGCCGTATTATCCTTTGCTGATGCAGACGAAGCGGGACGCGCTTTTGCTGAGTGCGAAGGATGATCAGAATCAGGCATTTATGACGCTTGGGCAGGATATGAAGGTCGAGGTGCTCGCCGAAAGCGGGGATTACGCCTATGTGCGCACGCTGGAAGGCGGCGCAGGCGCGTATGATTGCGGCGATTATGGCTATATGCGCATTTCGGATCTATCGCTCACGGCGACGGGATCGAGCGTTGGCGTGGTGCAGATGGATAACGGCGATGTTCCCGTGCTGCTGCTTGATCAGCCGCAGGCAGATGCGCAGATGATCGGCGCGCTGTGCAGCGGAGCGCAGGTGCGCATTGCAGCGTATACGCAAACCGATTATATGCAGGTCACGCTTGGCGACGTGACGGGTTATGTGCTCAAAAACGAGATTCGCATTGTGGGCGGAGATCACGCGCAGCCGTCGGATCGTATTCCACAGCGCGCTACGGCTGTCAAGACGTTGACGCTGATGAGCGAACCCAGCGCCGTCTCCGAGAGCACACAGAGCGTTGCGCAGGGCGAACGCGTGTATATGCTCGGCGTGCTTGGCAACTGGGCGTATGTGCAGGCCGGCGACAAAGCGGGGCTTGAGGAGAATGCGCTCAATGACCGGACGGGCTTTGTGCCGCTATCTTCGCTGAGCGCACCGGCCAGCACCACGCATCTGACGGCAAAGGTCAATAAGGATAAAATCAATCTGCGCAGCGAGGGCGGACGCGAAGGCGAGATTATCGGACGCGCAAGGCTTGATGAACGTCTGCGTGTGGCCGAATACGGTACGGACTGGTGCTGCGTGGTTACGCCGACGGACAAGCGCGGCTACATTATGACGGAATACCTTGAGTTTGAGCAGGGAGAGTAAGCGTGTTTTGCGCCATATAGGAAACGGAGCAGGTGACGCACAAAGAGCCAAGCACAGAATCATGAGGGCAAATTGTTTGATATGCATGGACAAAATCGGCGGGATTGAGCAAAAAGCATTCTGAATTTGGGCAGAAATGGGAAAGAGGAGGCACTTTGTGTTCGAGTTGCGGGTCTGTAACGCACAGGAATGCCAAAAGGAAAACAAAAAATTCGTCTGTTCTTTTTCGGCGAACAGGGCCGCCTGTGCAGGATGGTTGCACAGAAAAGGCCAAAGGGCTATAATACCCTGTGCGCAGAGCGACCTGCGCGAGTACGGCGCATTCAAATGGCGCCGTCAAGAGAGAGGAGTGCATGCTCATGAAACAGTTCAGCTATGTCCTGACCAATGAAAATGCGCTACAGACAAAGCCCATGGGAAATCTTTCCCGCGAGGCTTCGTGCTTCAAAAGCCGCGTTAGGCTGATCAACGGAACGCGTGAAGCGGCTGCAGAGCAACTGCGACAGGTTCTGGAGCTTGGGATGAAATGCGGCAATCAGGTTGTCGTGACCGTCGAGGGCAAGGATGAGGAGGCTGCGGTAGCGGCGATGCAGGATTACTTTGTGGCCAACATGTGACCCGGCGTGGGACGCCGGGGTCTTGCCGCGCCGAAGCCATTGGAAACATAATCCCTATGAGATCAAAAAAGGAGCTGTCAGGAGAAACCGACTATTCTAAGGAAACCACTTAGAATGCGCGGTTGATCCTGACAACTCCTTTCTTGATATATGGGGAGTTGCGTAATCCTGTTTTCATACTATTTTCAAATCAAATTGAGCCTTGAGGACCTCCCCCGTCAGGCCTTGCTTCGTTCCCTGACTACTTTGATCAAAATCGCTTCGCGATGAAGTACGATGGGGGATTTCATCTCCCCCTCCTAGCATGGGGACAATGTCCCCAGAATCCTTCTTTGCTTTGCGCTGATAGCCGTTTCTATTTGAGATTAATATAAAAGATGCTTCAAGCTGCTTCGAAAGCGGGAGCGTGCTCAGAAATACTGCTTGAGCGTCTGAAGCAGCGCGTCGCGGTTTTCAAGGGTCACCGTGACAACGCGTACATCCTCGCGCGCTGCGATTTGAGCGATATGCGGCGTGGAGCAGCTTTGCAGCACGCCGACACAGCGTTTATTGCTGTCAAGACAGGCAAAGACCTGCGCAATAAAGCCTTCGGCGTCACGCTCAAGCCTGCCCAGCTCGTCCATCAGGATGAACGGCTCGGACGATGAAAGGCTTCTTTTGAGAATGGATACGCCGTTTTCTTCAAAGACGGGCAGTACGGGAACGCTGCGCCGTTCACCGATGCGGGCGCAGCAAATGCAGTCGTTTTCGTAGGGCGGCATTTGAACTCTGGCATGCAGCGTAAAGCCCCGTCGAATGCCGTCCGGAGCGAACACCTGCGTCTCAAAGCCTGCGCATACAAGCTGCTTTTCGGCGATCAGCCTGCGCAGCAGCGTGGATTTACCGATCTGACGTTCGCCTGTCAGGAAGAGGTGACGGCGCATATCAGGCATTGCAGCGCTCCTTGGCCCATTCAAGCACTTGAGCCAGTTGTTGCTCGGAGAGCGAAAGGGCCTTTCCGTCTACCGTGATCTGCACACGCCCGGCCTGCTGCTGCTTTTCGTTTTTGTGACAGCCGCACTGGCAGAATTCCTCGTCCGTCACACCGACAACGGGCGGCAGCTTCTCATCCAGCAGTGCGCAGGGAACAATGTCCGGCACGACGCGGTCGATCTGGTCAAGCAGCGCATCGGCGTCCGTGAGCGCATTGATGCAGGGGAAGGGCAGCTTAAGTCCCTTGTCGCTGATGCGGCCGGAAATGGCGATGGTGCGTCGGTTCATGCGCGGAGAAAGATCCTCCTCGGTATGCGCACAGACGATGCGCGGCACAGCGGCATAGTAGTCGCCTTCAAGCAGCACATAATCACAGCCCTCGTAGGCGGCAAGCACGCGGGAAAGCGGAAGCTCCTCGGGATACAGAAACGCCGTTTCACCCTTGGCACGGGAGCAGACCAGTTCGCTGCCGGCGCGCCTGTGACGCATGGTGTTGGAGGTGGATTTGTCAATGGTAAAGGTCGGACAGAAGATGGTCTTGCAGGTTCCGACTCTTTTGCCGCGTGCGCGGATGGCTTCAATGAGGGCGGTGACCGTGCTGGTTTTGCCGGACTTGCGAATGCCGACGATGGTGACGATTCTCATATGCAATACCTCAAATTTAAAGTAATGGGCATGATCAGGATTCTGTTGAAAACCCTGTTGGATATTTGATGAAACGCTTCCGTGTTTTGTCGTGGGGCAGAACAATCTGCCAGCCGTCCTCTATCTCAACGAGATATGCGCTTTGCGTATCCTCAGGAGACAACGCGAGCATCGAGCCATCCTGCGCCGTGATGCGCAGCATGATGGTCGGCAGATGTTCAAGTGCGGCGGAAAGCGCAATCCCTTGAAGCGTTTCGCGCTTCGCGGGGCCGGAGGAGCTTGTGGTTGACAGCGTCACAGCCATGCGCGGCAACGCTTCAAAGCCCTGCTTGAGCCCTTTCAAAAGACCGCCTCCCCATAAGGAACAAACATGTCCCGATAGTCAAACGCGCCGTGGCTGCCGTTTTGTCCCTCCTTGTGTACGCCGTGGTCGGCGCAAAGGATGACTGTGCCGTGAAACGCATTGCAGAGCGTGCGTACAGCGTCATCAAGCTCTGAAAGCTTATCGGCAAGGCGCGCCTCGTCGTCGCCGACATCGTGTTCAAGGTCGTCCAGACCATGAAAATGGACGATGACCAGCGGAGCGTCCGATTGCACGCAGGAAAGCGCGGCGCGCAGCACGGCGGCGTCGATGCTCTCTTCGGACTGAGCAAGCGTCAGAACAGGCGGATTTTCCAGCGCGAGCGGCGCGCTGTCCGCCTCTATGAGCACGGCGCCGGGAACGGCGAGCAGAGAGGGCACGCGCGGTTTGTGATCGCGGCGGGAATAAATCCCATGTACGTCCGGCCACACGCCCGTCAGCATGGAGGCCATGCACGGCTGGGTTAGCGGAGGATAGGCTGTGTACGCAGGCTCAAACGAAAAAGCAGCTTTCATGAAGGGCAGGCGTGCGTGCTCAAAGAGCGAATAACCCAGTCCGTCAAGGTAAATGACCAAAACGCGAGAAGAGGAGAGCGCTTCGCGCGCACGGGAAAATACGTCTGTTATGGCTTTTGCGGGCGCTTTGTATATTGCGCCGACGACCTCCCCTTGCATGCGGCACAGCGTCAGAGCGGGATGCTCCGGCGCATACGCGTCGTCGGGCAGATTGGAGGAAAGCGTAATGATTTTCACGGGCAAGCCTCCATTTGTGATTTGCTGGTATATCAGAATATACAAACACAAATGATTATACCCTATCGGGGCCGAGAATGTAAAGCCGTGTTTGAAATGATCACGGAGCAAATCATACGTTGGACTGCTTGCACAAGGAATTGACCTGTGATATACTACTCTTTGACAGTTTGGAGGGATATGATGCGCTGTATAGAAACGATTCATGCCGAAGGGCATGTACTTTGTCACGATATTACGGTTATTGTAAAAGACGTCAAAAAAGGCGTGGCGTTTAAGAAGGGGCATGTTGTCCGCAAAGAGGATATTCCGGAGCTTTTGAAGCTGGGCAAGGATCACCTCTATGTCTGGGAAAAGGACGATAGCCTCTATCATGAGGATGAGGCTGCGGAGATTCTGCGCGATGTGTGTATGGGCCGGAACATGGAGCCCAGCCGGCCGCACGAGGGAAAGATCGAGCTGACGGCGACCGAAGACGGTCTGCTTGTCATCGACAGCCAGCGTATGCGGGCGGTTAATGCGATTGAGGAGATCATGATCGCATCGCGGCACGGCATGACGCCGGTGAAGAAGGGCGATAAGCTTGCCGGAACACGCGTAATTCCGCTGGTGATCGCCAAGGAGAAGATGGAGCGTGTCAAGGCGGCTGCGGGCGATCGGCCTCTGATGGATGTGCTGCCGTTCAAGCCCCTGCGCGTGGGCATTGTGACCACGGGCAGCGAGGTGTATTACGGACGCATTCGGGACACGTTTACGCCTGTGATTGAGAGCAAGGTTGCCGAATACGGCATGAAAGTCATTGGGCATGAGATGTGCCCGGACGACGGGGAAATGATCACCGCTGCGATTCTCAAGCTGCTTGGCGAAGGAGCAGAGCTGATCTTGACCACGGGCGGCATGAGCGTAGATCCGGATGATCGTACGCCTGCGGCAATTCGAGCGTCCGGCGCGCAGATTGTGACCTATGGTGCGCCGGTTTTGCCGGGCGCTATGATGCTGGTCGGGTATCTCAAGGATGGCGAGGTACCGATTCTCGGCCTGCCAGGCTGTGTGATGTATGCCAAGCGGACGATCTTTGATCTGGTGCTCTGCCGCGTGGCGGCGGGCGTAAAGGTTACGCGCGAGGATTTGGTGGATATGGGCGAAGGCGGCCTTTGCCTGAATTGCCCGGTATGCACCTATCCGAACTGCGGATTTGGAAAGTGAGGATCGCCATGGAGACACTGGAAAGCGCATTGAGGCTGCTGCTGGAGCATGCCTCGCCTGTTCGGGAGACGGAAGCGCTTCCCCTTATGGAAGCGCTGGGCCGTGTGGCTGCGCAGGATATCGTCTCGCCCATGGATGTACCGCCGTTTGATCGCTCGCCGCTTGACGGCTATTGTCTGCACAGCGAGGATATCGCCGATGCGTCCAGGGAGAATCCGGTGGAGCTCAAGGTGATCGGCGAGGCCTGCGCAGGCTGCGGAGAGCGTTTTTGTGTTGAGCGGGGGCAGGCGCTTCGCGTCATGACGGGCGCGCCGGTGCCTGCGCAGTGCGACTGTGTGATCCGGCAGGAGGATACCGACGAGGGAATGGATGCCGTGCATATGTATGCAAGCGTTCCCACCGGACGGAACATCTGCCGAGCAGGCGAGGATGTTTCAAAGGGCGCTCTGATGGTTCGCGCGGGCGAAAAGCTGACGGCTGCGCACATCGGCGTGCTCTCCAGCCTCGGCATAACGCAGGTGCAGGTCAGGAAAAGAGTGCGTGCAGCGCTGCTTTGTACGGGAGACGAGCTTGTGCAGCCCGGACAGGAGCTGACCTTTGGCAAGATCTATGATGCCAACCGCGCCGTGCTCACGCTGAGGCTTCAAGAGCTTGGTGTAGACGTCACAGCGCTTGAAAGCGAAGCGGATGAGCCTCAAACGGTGGCCGATACGCTTTGTGCAGCCGCCAAGGAGGTGGATATCCTGATTACGACCGGCGGCGTGTCCGTGGGCAAAAAGGATATCTTCCATAAGGTGCTCCCGCTGATGGGCGCGCAGCGTTTGTTTTGGAAGATCGCCATGAAGCCGGGCAGCCCGTTTCTGTGCGCCGAGTATGAAGGAAAGCTGATGATCTGTCTGTCCGGCAATCCTTTTGCCGCGCTGGCCTGCTTTGAGGTTTTTGCGCGGCCGGTACTGCTGAAAATGGCGGGCGAGGTCGTCTGCGAGCTTCCTCGCGTGCGCGCGCGGATTCAAAATGC
>CAZACG010000027.1:0-9760 GCA_964483645.1 uncultured Oscillospiraceae bacterium
TGCCACCTTGCCAAGGTGGATGTCGCGAGTCCGAATCTCGTCTACCGCTCCATATCCGGCGCCATGGCCAAGTGGTAAGGCAAAGCTCTGCAAAAGCTTCACTCTCCAGTTCGAATCTGGATGGCGCCTCCACTTCGTCACCGTCATGGTGATGCAAAAAACCACTCATTCGAGTGGTTTTTTTGTTGTATAGAAAGTATGCAAAACAGCGGGCAAGAAACCGTCAAATGAAGAGTCCGGAAATGTCAAGCAAAAATAAAGAATTAGCGCCGCAGTTTTCCAAGGTGCGAGCGGGAAATTCTTTGAGGGCGTTGAGCGCAGCTTTATGATAAAAGGAGACTTCGAAAGGAGCGCGCAGTTCGTCCTTATTCTGCGGGGAATGAAACTTTGAGCATCGAACGGGTACATGCATAATTGTGTCCAATATCTCATTTCCTTTTTTACAGTGAAATGATATAATACAAATACGAGCTTCACTAGATTCCCAAAGGAGGCATGTCCGTGAACGAACCGCTCTGCTCGATTATCGTTCCCATCTATAATGCGGCCATTGATCTTGTGCCGTGTCTGGAAAGCATCAAACGGCAGAAATATGAAAATCTGGAAATATTGCTGGTCAACGACGGATCGAGCGATTCAAGCCTTGAAATCTGTCGGATGTATGCGCGGCTTGATCCACGCATCGTGATTATCGACAAGGAGAATTCTGGGGTATCCGGTACGCGCAACGCGGCCATTGAACGTGCGCATGGGAAATACTTGCAGTTTGTGGATGCGGATGATTACCTCGATGTGAACGCTACGCGGCTGATGGTTGAGGCGATGGAGGAGAACCACTGTGATCTGCTGATTGCGCATTATTGCTCGGTGACCAAGAGCGGAACGCAGGTCTTCGGCTTTTTGCCGTCGGACACGCGGATGGATAAAGCGCAGTTTGCGCGCTATCTAATGGAGGAACCGGCGAGCTTTTACTATGGCGTAATGTGGAACAAGCTCTATCGCAGGGAGATCATCATGGAGCATGGCATCCGATGCAACGAGGAATTCTCGTGGTCGGAGGACATGCTGTTTAATCTGGAATACATCCGCTATGCGGAGAGCTTCTACGCCATGCGCACGACCGTGTATTATTATGTGCGCCAGCGCAAAGGGTCGCTGTCCAAGGCGGTCTCGCCTAAGCGCGTGATTGATACGAAGGCTTCGCTTTTTAAATATTATAAGCAGCTGTATATTGATCTGGGGCTTTATGAGCGCTATAAGCTGCAAATTTATACTTATCTGGTTGCCATGGCGAAGGACATGTAAAGGGATTCTTCTTTGCGGACGGAAACTGTCGGGAATAGAAGCGGGTACAGCAAGGGGTTTGACAAACGCGGGCGGCGGGAGTATCATAAGGCCATCTGCCCAAGCGGAACAAAGGAGAACTGATCATGGAAAACGTGGCGTACTATAATGGTAAAATCGGGCCGATTGAAGAGATGACGGTGCCGATGAACGATCGTGCGTGCTATTTTGCGGATGGCGTATATGATGCAATGATGACGATGAATCATGTGCCACTGGCGCTTGACGATCATCTTGCACGGTTTTATCGTTCCGCCAAGAAAATTGATATCGACATTCCCATGACGTACGATGAGCTGCGTGCGCTTGTGCTGGATCTGGTCGCGCGCGTGGACAGCCCGAGCTGCATGGTCTATGTGCAGACGACGCGCGGTGTGGGTATGCGTGGACATTCCTACAAGCATGCAGGCGACAAGGCAAGCCTCTGGGCGTTCGTCAAACCGGACAGGCTTGATCCCCTCGACATGGAATACAAGTGCATCACCATGGAGGACACGCGCTTTCTGCATTGTGATATCAAGACGATCAATCTGCTCAACAGCGTCATGTATACCCAGCGCGCGGAGGAAGCAGGCTGCGACGAGACGATTTTGCATCGCGGTGAGCGCGTGACTGAATGCGCGCATTCCAATGTGCATATCCTGAAGGATGGAGCGCTGCGTACCGCGCCGTGCGATAATCTGATTTTGCCGGGCATTACCCGCGCGCACCGCATTGCGCAGTGCAAGGAAATGGGCATTCCCGTTATCGAAGAGCCGTTTACGGTTCAGGAAATGATGGAAGCCGACGAGATCTTTTTTACCAGCGCGAGCGCGCTGTGTTGCCGTATCCGCGAGATTGATGGAAAGCGCGTCGGCGGACGCGATCCCGAGCTGTTTGAGCGGATCTGCCGAGCGGCTTGGGAAGAAGCACTTGCGGAAGCACAGGGAGAGTAATGCGCCCAAAGCGAGTGCTGCCTGGATCAGGCTCGGGAAATGAACTCGATCCGAGGGGTGAATCCGAATCAGGAGGGATTGGAAAAAATGAAGAATATTGCTTATTATAATGGAAAAACAGGCCCGATTGAGGAGATGCAGGTTCCCATGAATGATCGCGCCTGCTTCTTCGGCGACGGCGTATATGACGCAACCTGTGTGGTCAATCATGTGCCGATGGCTATAGACGACCACATTGAGCGCATTTACCGCAGCGCGAAGCTCATTGACATCGACATCCCGATGGAAAAGGCCGAGATGAAGGCGCTGCTTCAGGGACTTGTGGATCAGGTTGAGGGCGATGTATTGTTCCTGTATTGGCAGGTGACGCGCGGCGTGGGCATGCGCGGGCATGCGTATAAGAATGCGGGAGATAAGCCGAGCGTTTGGGTGTATGTGCGTCCGAGCCAGATGCGCGATCCTTACGGCGTGTACAAGTGCATCACCATGGAGGACACGCGCTTTTTGCACTGCAACATCAAGACGATCAATCTGTTGCCTGCGGTTATCGCCAATCAGCGTGCGGAAGAAGCGGGCTGCGACGAGACGATCTTCCATCGGGGCGAGCGCGTGACGGAGTGTTCCCATTCCAATGTGCATATCATCAAGGACGGCGTTTTGAAGACGGCGCCGTGCGACAATCTGATCTTGCCGGGCATCACGCGCGCGCACATTCTCAAAATCTGTCAGGCACAGGGAATTCCAGTGATGGAGGAGCCCTTTACGCTTGAGGAGATGATGGCTGCGGATGAAGTCTTCTTCTCCAGCTCCAGCGCGCTGACTAGCCGCGTGTGCGAGATTGACGGCAAGCCGGTCGGCATGAAGGACGAAAAGACCTTTGCCGCCATCCGCGACGGCTATCAGCGGGAGCTCAAAAAGGAATGCGGCGTCGAATAAGAAAAGGAAGACAAGGGATGCAGCGCGGGCTGCATCCCTTGTATGCTGTCGATACTCAAGTTGACAGTTCGGCGGCCGGATGGCTATGCAGCATGGCGCTGCAAACGTGGATCACGAGAGCATCCTCTGGAGCGTTTGCAGAAGCAGTCCGTCGCTCTGGGCAAGCTGCGAGGGGGTCAGCGACAGAAGGCGATGGCAGGACAGACGCAAAAGCGCAACGCGCAACAGTGAGGACAGCAGCTGCTCCAGACGGAGGTAGCTGCTGTCCGTTCGTTTTTGCGAAAACTGTGTCATGCCGTAAATGGCGAGCAGCTCAGGGCGGTAATGCTCAGTAAGCTGATCGGCGAGCCTTTCGGCCGGCTGCGGCGTGCGGAAAGAATAGAGGGTGAGCAGGCGACGGATTTCCGAAATATCGGCGAGCACTCCGGAAATGCAGCGTTCGTTCCTGTAGGCTTCAAGCAGCTCAAGCAGCTGCTCGCAAGGCGTTGTCTGCGGTTCGTTTCTGGCGATCAAGGACAGCCCTCCCTGTATAGGTAATCGTGGCGCGGTAAGCGTCGTGTTGCTGTTCAACATATGAAGCGCGAGCCTGAAAAAGAACCGGAGGAAGGCGCAGGACGCCGGAAAACGGCCTAAAAAGGACGAATGAAAAGGCGAAAAAAGCATGCAGAAATTGTCAGCTGATTTCGTGTTAGAGTTTTGTTCAAAAAGGGATAAATGCGGTTGACATTGCCCTGATGGAAGATTAAAATAAGCTGTCAGCCCGCGATGAGCCGTGGCTGCTTTTGTTTGCGGGCTTGTGTGCCTTTGCGAACAGGAACAGCATGCGGCGCGGCGGGCAAAGCAGCCAAGCTGCGATCAAATGTTTCCAAAGAGGGACGGACGCTGTCTGTCTGAGGCTATGGAGGGTAAACATGTTCATCGTATACTTTGTGCTTTGGGTGGTATTGAACGGCAAATGGACGACGGAAATCGCCGTCATCGGCGCGGTGCTCTCCGCGGCCGTCTATGCGTTTTCCTGCCGATTCATGGGCTACGGTATCAGCAAGGATCTTCGACTCCTGAGCAGGGTGGTCGCGGCAATCCGTTACGGCGTGCTTTTGCTGACGGAGATTGTCAAGGCGAATCTGGCGGTGCTTAAAATGGTCTTTGATCTGCGCTTTGAGCCCAAGCCTCAGCTGGTCAGCTTTCACAGCGGATTGAAGCGCGAGCGTCACCGTGTTGTGCTGGCCAATTCGATTACGCTGACGCCGGGCACGATTACCTGCCACCTGGAGGACGATCTCTTTGTGGTGCATTGTCTGGATGAAAGCCTTGCCGAGGGGTTGAATGACGGCGCGATGGTCGAGGCGCTGAAGAAACTGGAGGAAAAAGCATGAACGTATCACAGGCTTATCAAGCGCTGACCATCGTGTCAACGGGCGTGCTGGTTATTCTGGCGCTTTTGTGTCTTGTGCGCTGCATTCTCGGGCCGCGCATATCGGATCGCGTGCTTGCCGTCAACATGGTCGGCACGCTGACGATCATCATGGTTGCCGTGTTTACCGTGGCGCTTTCCGAAGGATATCTGGCGGATATCGCGCTGATCTATGCGATGATCAGCTTTCTGTCGGTCGTGGTGCTTTCCAAGGTATATACGGGCATTTACCGCGAGCGCAAGCAGGAGGAAGAGCTGCTTGCCCGGCAGGATGCGGACAAGGAGGGCGAAAAGCATGATTGAATGGATTCGCTTCGGCGTTACCGCCGTGCTGGTACTGGCGGGCCTGATGGTCTGCTGCGCCGGTGTGTTTGGCGTGTATCGTTTCCATTATGCGGCCAACCGCATGCATGCTGCCGCCATGAACGATACGCTGGGCGTCGGGCTTTGCCTGCTGGGCTTTGCCGTCAGCGCGCCGGATCTGTTTACGGCGGTCAAGCTGATGCTGGTGCTCGTCTTTTTGTGGATTGCCTCGCCGGTTTCCAGCCATCTGCTGTGCAAATTGGAGATTGAAACCGACGAGCAGCGCGACGAGTACATGATCGTGCATAAGAAGACGATTGAAGAAGAGAAGGGGGAACAGCCGTGAACGCAGTCATGCAGCTGATGCTGTTGTTTCTGATCGCCTGCGCCATCGCCGTGTGCGTAACGCGCGACCTTCTGACCAGCGTCATCATTTATATGGGTTATTCAATGATCATGTCCATCATCTGGATCATGCTCGAATCGCCCGATCTGGGCATTACGGAGGCGGCAGTCGGCGCGGGAATCACCAGCCTGCTGTTCTTCCTGACGCTGAAGAAGATTCATGCCATCGACGCGCGCAACGAAGTGCGCGAACGGCACAGAAGAGCCATGGAGGCCAAGAAGCAGGAAGGAGATGGCGCGGATGAAAAGAGAGAGGCCTGAAAAGCTGCTTTCCGTGATCGACCGCGTATCCGCCTTTATGAACGGGGATACGGAGGGGCTTGACGAGCTGATGACCAGCGAGCAGGAGCGTGTCGCCGCGCCTGAGACGCCGAAGCCGGATTCGCGCTATATGAAGCGCATGGATCGAGAGGCGCGAGCGGAGCAGGAGACTGCCGCGAAACTGCACGAATGGAACGCCCAGAAGGGCGCGCGCATCATGCGCAGGGTGTACTGTGTGCTTTGTGTGCTGGTTTGTCTGACGCTGATTGTACTGCTTCTGTATACGGTAGCCAATCTGCCGATGCTGGGCAGCCCGGAGCATCCCATCAATAACGAGGTTTCCACGCGCTATATTGAAAAAGGTCTTCAGGAGACCGGCGCGGTCAATATTGTCACCGGCATGATTCTGGATTACCGCGCCTTTGATACGCTGGGCGAGTCCAGCGTGCTCTTTACCGCGGCGATGGTCGTCATGCTGCTGCTGCGCATGGACGTCAAGTCCGGCGAGTTTTCTCAGTTGGCGAAGATCACGCGCGAGAATCCGCATTCGGATACCTTCTATGAGCCGCGTCACGATGTGATTTTGCAGAAGACGGCGATTATTTTGGTGCCGATTGTGCTGCTGCTGGGCATCTATGTGGTGCTCAACGGCCATCTGTCGCCGGGCGGCGGTTTTTCCGGCGGCGCGATCATCGGCGCGGGACTGATGATTTATGTCACGGCGTTCGGCTTTGCCAAGATTCGCAGATTCTTTACCTATAAGACCTATCAGACCATCGTGCTCTGCGCGCTGCTGACGTATGCGGTGAGCAAGTGCTATTCCTTCTATACCGGCGCAAACGGTATCCACAGCATCATTCCGCTGGGTACGCCGGGTGCGATTCTTTCCAGCGGTCTGATCCTTGTGCTCAATATCTGCGTAGGCTTCATTGTCGCATGTACGATGTATGCGTTCTATGCGGTATTCCGGAAAGGAGAGCTGTAAGATGATTGCTAAATTGATGGCCAATTACGAAGAGACGGCGGCTGTCATTCTCTTCTGCATCGGCTTCTCCACCATGATGCTCCAGCAGAATCTCATCAAGAAGATCATCGGTATGGATATCATGGATACCGCTGTGTATCTCTTTCTGGCTGCGCAGGGCTATATCGAGGGGCGCGTTGCGCCGATCGTGGTTAATGGCGTGCAGAGCGTGGAAGCTTATATCAACCCGATTCCTGCGGGCCTGGTGCTGACGGGCATTGTGGTTTCTGTATCTGTGAGCGCGCTGATGCTGGCGCTGTCCGTAAGGCTTTACTATCGCTATCATACGCTCAACCTTGACGAGATCATTGCGCTGGCAGGAAAGGAGGAGGTCTGATGGCTTTCGTTCAGAATTTTCCGTTCTTTTCCATCCTGCTGACGCTGATTTGCGCGGTGATCACCTCTGCGCTGGGCAGCAAGAAGGCCAGAAGGCTTACGATGGCGCTGATTGTGGCGGTCACGGCGATGACCGTGTGCGTGCTTGCATTCACGCTCTCCGCAGGCGAGAGCTATGTATACTGGATGGGCCACTTTCCTGCGCCGTGGGGCAATGAGATTCGCGCGGGCGTGCTGGAAGCGGTTATCATGCTGGTTTTCTGCTTTGTGCTGCTGCTGGCCTTTACCGGCGGTCTATACAAGAGCATGGAGCAGCTGGAGGAGACCAAGTACAATATCTATTGCATCCTGGTCGATCTGCTGCTGCTTTCCCTGCAAGCGCTCGTTTATACTAACGATGCGTTTACCGCCTTCGTCTTCATCGAGATCAACACGATTGCGGCGGCGGGTCTGGTCATGATGCGCCAGACGGGCAGAAGCCTCGTCGCCGGCGTGCGATATATGATGATGAATCTGCTGGGTTCCAGCCTGTTTTTGATCGGCATTGTGTTGCTGTATACGATCACCGGCCATCTGCTGATGGAAAACATGCAGGACGGCGTGGCTATTTTGGCAAAGAGCGGAGAATATCACGTGCCGCTGACTGTGGTCGTTGCGCTGGTTACGGTCGGTCTTGCGATCAAGAGCGCGCTGTATCCCTTTGAAAAATGGCTGCCGGGCGCGTATTCCAATGCGACCCCGTCGGTCGCCGCGATGCTCTCCAGCTTAGTTTCCAAGGGCTATATCTTCCTGCTGATCAAATTCTTCGTGCGAATGATCGGCCTTGATGTGGTTCGCGAATTGAAGATTCTTGATGTTCTCTTCGTCTTTGGCGTGCTGGGTATGATTATGGGCTCGCTGAATGCCATGCGCGCCAAGTCCGGCCGTATGATGGTTGCGTATTCCTCCGTCGCGCAGATCGGCTATATCTTTATGGCAATGGGTCTGGGGACGGATATGGGCTTTATCTGCGCGCTCTGGCATTTGATTGCGCATGCGGCGACCAAGGCCATGCTCTTTATCGCCACGGGCGAAATGGACGAAGCCTCCGGCAACTCGCATGAGCTGAAGGCATGGCGAGGCGGATTTTACCGCAGTCCGCTTGCTGCGCTGGCAATCGCGCTGGGCGGCGTCAATCTGGTGGGCGTGCCGCTTTTGAGCGTGTTTATCACCAAGCTGACGCTTGCGCAGACGGCCATCGAGGTCGGCGGAAGGCATATGGGCGTGGCCCTCGCCGCGCTGGCGATTTCTACGCTGCTGAATGCGAAGTACTTTTTGGGCACGGCCATCGAGCTGTTTATCCCCGAGAAGGGCGAAGCGAAGCCTGTTCGCGTGAAGATGAACAGGGTGGCAGCCGCCAGCCTGATCGGCTTCATCGTGCTCAATCTGCTGCTGGGCTTCCTCTCTCAGGATATCCTCGCGGCGATTGCGGATGGCTTTGCCATGTTTGCATAAGGACAAGAGGAGGAAACGGATATGAATATGCTTTTGATTCTTACGATTTTCTTCCCTGCGATTGCGGGCGCGCTGGTATATCTGCTGCCCGCTGCCAAGGAAAACCGCCGCCTGCGCGGATTGTTGAATTGCGGCGCGCTGGTCGCCGAGCTTGTGCTGGTGATCCTGATGTGCGGCGCACAGGGACTGGATGTGACCCTGCTTCAGATGACGCCGACGCTGAGCATTGATATGCATGTGGACGTTGTGGGCTGCATTTTTGCTGTGCTCATGAGCGCCATGTGGCTGATGTCTTCTGCTTTTGCGCTGGAATACATGGAGCACGACAAGAACGAGCGCAGCTATCAGGTGTTCAGCATGATGGTGCTCAGCGCGCTGATTGCTCAGTGCTATGCGGGCTCCATGATTACGCTCTACGTATTCTATGAGCTGATGACGCTTCTGTCTGTACCGATGGTCGTACATGAGCGCACCAAGCAGGCGGTTGCCGCCGGTATCAAGTACCTGATCTATTCGATCTTCGGCGCGATGCTGGGTCTTCTGGGCATCTTCTTCTTTGAATACTATATGGGTTCCGTGAGCTTTGTGCCGGGCGGCATGGGTGATCAGATTCCCGTGGCGCAAAACGGCGGCCTGCTGCTGATTACCTTTTTGGTGCTTCTGGGCTTCGGCACGAAAGCGGGCATGTTCCCGATGCATGGCTGGCTGCCCACGGCGCACCCGGTTGCTCCGGCTCCGGCTTCCGCCGTTCTTTCCGGCGTGATCACCAAGGCGGGCGTGCTCGCCGTGCTGCGCGTGATCTATTTCCTCGTCGGCGCCAAGACGCTGCGAGGTACGTGGGTGCAGACGGCGTTGATGATTCTTACGCTGACGACCGTGTTCATGGGCTCCATGCTGGCCTATCGCGAGCCGCTGCTCAAAAAGCGTCTGGCGTATTCCACGGTTTCTCAGGTCAGCTATGTGCTCTTCGGTCTGGCCTGCATGTCCGTGGATGCGTTTTCGGGCGCTGTGCTGCACGTCGTGGCGCATTCCACCATCAAGGACGCGCTCTTTCTGTGCGCCGGCGCGATTATCCATCAGACCGGCAAAACCTATGTTCGCGATCTGCGCGGTATCGGCAAGCAGATGCCTGTAACCATCTGGGTATGGACCATTGCGTCCCTGGGTCTAATCGGTATCCCGCCGACAGGCGGCTTTGTGAGCAAGTGGCTTCTGGCCACGGGCGCGCTCAATGCGAATATCGGCGTTTTCGGTGTGCTGGGTCCGATCGTGCTGATCATCTCCGCGCTGCTGACGGCTGCGTATTTG
>CAZACG010000028.1:0-2216 GCA_964483645.1 uncultured Oscillospiraceae bacterium
GTAGGAGTCGGCGTTGGTGTAGGAGTCGGCGTCGGCGTAGCAGTTGGCGTCGGTGTCGCACGGAGCTCCACGAGCATATGA
Organism: uncultured Oscillospiraceae bacterium; assembly: GCA_964483645.1. Classification (GTDB taxonomy): domain Bacteria; phylum Bacillota; class Clostridia; order Christensenellales; family Aristaeellaceae; genus Ventricola. Next base: position 82 of record CAZACG010000028.1, read on the forward strand.
TCCAGCTGGGCCAGTAACCCGGGAATACTGCCCTGCTCAAAACGAACAAGCAGACAGTTCTCGAGCCGAATCGCAGAGACGGATGCGGCGTTGCTGCCCGCTTCGCCCCCGACGATCAACTCTGCGCCGTCGTCGCTCAGCCCCAGAGCGTCGGTCTCGTGATGGAAGGCATTCTCATAGGCTTTGCGCAGGCTTCCGGCCTGCGTGAGCTTGTCAATGGCGGCTTGAAGCTGGGCCGCATCGAGTTCAGCGCCCTGCTGCAGAACAATAGCCTCGACGCCGCGCTCGCCGCAGAGCACGACGGCCTGAGCGGCGTCGCCTTCGGCGGCATATGCGACGGCTTCCGCCTCATCATCGGTCGTCTTCCGGCGGACAGCATGCTCGAGCAGCTGTGCATAGGTGGCGGGCCGGGGCGTGGGCGTAGCCTCGGCGAGCAGCTGAATCTCGCCCGCATCCACGGCAGACTTGAGCGCGAGAGCATCGACGGCTTTGCCTTGCGCGGCGGCGATCAGCGTGGCGAGCACTTCGTCCGAGAGCTGGGTATCCGGTGCGAGATAGAGCGTGGCCGCGTTGTCGTCGGATTGGAGGGTGGAGACGGCGGTTGCGGAGGAATATGCGTCGGAGGCGCTGCGTTCGGAGGCGCGGATCAGACGAATCAGATCCTGCGTGCTCAGGCCGCTGTCCGGGAAAAGCTTGACGATCAGGGAACCGTCCGACTGCGCTTCGGCAGAGAAGATGGAAGCTCCTTGCTGCGCGTCTCCGGAGGAGGCGGTGAGACCGGAGAGGAGCGCATCTACACTCTGCGGAATGCGACGGCATTCGACGCCATTCGTATCGTAGAGCACGATATCGCCGTTGACGTCAATGAGCATAGAGCCGGGCTGGGCGGTGTAGATAAAAGCCACCTCAGCGCACGCGAGGTTGTTCATTTCTGTCAGACGAAGGGAGATGCGCCTGCTTGTGCCGGGCACGGTTTTGCGTGCGAAGTTTGCGCGCAGAGCCCATGCGCCTGTTCCGCGCACGCGAGATAGCCTGCGCGAATCGACGTCGACATGGGCATAAATGTAATAACCGAGTTCGTCGCTGTGCGTATCGGCGGAAATCTCAAGGCGTGCGGCGGCGGAGCCGGGAATCAACACGGGCATGGAGCCGAGTGTGTATTCGGCCTTCGCACAGGCTCCGTTGGCGCTGCGGGTGAGTGAAAGGGCGAGCGTTACGCCCTCGCGCATGCGCTCGAGCATGACGACGGGATCGCTTTGTGAAAAACTCTCAAGGCTTACGAACGCATCCGCTTCGCAGCTATGGCTGCTTGTCCGGCGGCTAACCTCGACGGCGGTCAACTGCCAATAGCAGCTAACGGTGCTTTGCGCTATGGCGGGCGCGGCAAGGGCGAGCGTAGCGAAAAACAGGAAAATACGCAGGAGTTTTTTCATCGTTCGGCTCCTTTCCCGGGCAGCCCGACTGAGGGGGAGGGCTGTGCATTGGATAGAGAATCAATACATTACTTATAACATGCTCGAAAGCCAAATGCAAGGCATAATCAGGAAAAACGCGCCCATATGCGGGAGATAGCCGTCGGTTTTTGAAATTAAGTGAAAATGGGACTAGCCATACGTGCATATTTAGGCTATAATATTCGTAACAGAAAAAACAAGAAAGGGAGGGATTGACCGTGATCCAGATCATCTTTGGCAAGAAGGGTTCCGGCAAGACCAAGCGCATTTTGGATATGGCAAATGCGTCCATTAAAGAAGCGAAAGGCAACGTGCTTTTTGTGGACGATGATAAGAGCTATACGCTGAGCCTGAAGCCGCAGGTTCGCTTTATTGACGCGAGCGAATATGAGGTGAAGGGTAAGGAGTCCTTCTATGGATTCCTCGCCGGCATTCTCGCGGGCAACTATGATATCAGCGTGATCTACATTGACGCGTTCCTTAAGCTGGTCAAGGCCGACAGTGACGAGCTTGAAGTTTTCTTTGCCAAGCTTGAAAAGCTGGTTTCGGGCGCCGGCTGCGATATGATTATCAGCTACAGCGAAGACGCGGCGAACGTGCCTGAGAGCATCCGCAAGTATCAGATCTGATTTCAGTAACCTCAGAAGCCGCTTTTTCGGGTAAAGCCGAAGAGCGGCTTTT
>CAZACG010000028.1:2316-9631 GCA_964483645.1 uncultured Oscillospiraceae bacterium
CCGCTATTGCGTAAAATATGAACTGTTGGATAAATGAATGCGACGCATGAAGCGTTTGAAAAGGATTCAATCGAAAGATCGGGCGGCGCTGTGCCGCAGGAGGAGTTTGTCATGCAGATGTTTTCTACGCGCGGCGCTGCCGCAGTCACCCCATCCAAGGCGATTCTGCGCGGTCTTGCGCCGGATGGCGGCCTTTATGTGCCGGGCAGCTTCCCTGACTTTACGCTCGGGGAGATTGAGGCGCTCAAGCCCATGAGCTATCAAGAGCGCGCCTATACAGTGCTCTCCCGTTTCTTGCCGGATTTTGAGGAGCAGGAGCTCAAAGCGGCAATCGCCGGCGCGTATGGCACGGGCTTTGACGACGAGCGGATTGCGCCGATGCAGAAGGTCGGCGACAGGGCATGGGCGCTGGAGCTTTGGCATGGGCCGACGCTGGCCTTTAAAGATATGGCGCTTCAGCTGCTTCCGTATCTGCTGACCCTTTCCGGCAAAAAGCATGGCGAAAACCGCGAGGTTTTCATCCTGGTGGCGACCAGCGGAGATACCGGCAAGGCTGCGCTGGAGGGCTTCCTTGATGTGCCGGGAACCCGCTGCTGTGTATTCTATCCCCATGGCGGCGTTTCTCAGGCGCAGCGTCTGCAGATGGTGACCACGGGTGGAAGCAATACGCATGTCATCGCTGTAAACGGCAATTTTGACGATGCGCAGACCGGCGTGAAGAAGATTTTCTCTGATCCGCAGTTTGCCCGCCGGATGGACGAGCAGGGCCGCGTGCTCTCTTCGGCCAATTCCATTAACTTCGGACGGCTTGTGCCGCAGATTGTGTATTACTTCTCGGCCTATGCGGATCTGCTCGCTGAGGGCGCGATCAAGCCGGGCGATGAGGTCAATTTCTGCGTGCCGACCGGTAACTTCGGCGATATTCTCGCGGCGGATTACGCCAAGAAGGCGGGTCTGCCGGTGGGAAGGCTGATCTGCGCAAGTAATGAAAACAATGTGCTTAGCGACTTTATCCAGACCGGCAAATACGATATTGGCGACAGAGCGTTCTATAAGACGATTTCTCCGTCTATGGATATCCTCATTTCCTCTAATCTTGAGCGTCTGCTCTATGATCTGAGCGGCTGCGACGGCGCAAAGGTGGCCGAACTGATGGCGCAGCTTCAGGAAAAGCGCTGCTATCAGATTTCCGACAGCATGCTTGACGAACTCCAAAGCCGGTATGCCGCGGGCTTTGTGGATGAGGCGGGTATTCGCGAGGAGATTGCCAAGACGTGGACGCAGGAGCATTATCTGATGGATACGCATACCGCAGTCGCTTCTGCTGTGCTACGCGATTATCAGGCGAAGACCGGAGATGAGCGAGTCAGCGTCGTGGTCTCCACGGCCAGCCCGTATAAATTCGGCGCGTCCGTGCTGGAGGCGATTGCGGGCGCGCAGGCCGTGGCGGGCAAGGATGACTTCGCCTGCTGTGAGGCGCTCTCTGCCCTGACCGGCACGCGCGAGCCTAGCCAGATCAGCGAGCTGCCGAAGATGCCCGTCCGGCATCACGCGCTATGCGAAAAGGATGGGATGGAGCAGGCTGTACTGGATGCGGTGAAGTAAAGCGGAAGCCCGAAAGAGGCAATCGGGGTAGAAGCTGAATTGTAAAGAGAAACGACGCATGCTGTGTGCGAAGCCTTTCAAAGGATGATGAAAAGGCTTTGCTCGCAGCATGCGTCTGTTCAAGATGCTTGAAAATCCACGGTTTTCAGCAGTATGATCCTGTTCTCATACTCATCTCAGATCAAAATGAGCTATCTGTGCGAAGCAAAGAAGGGGTCTGGGAGGATGAAATCCACCATTGTACTCAACCGTGAAGCGAATAGGGGGTCAAGGTGCGAGGTCCCTTGGCAGCCCAAGGTTCTTCCCCCCAAAAAAATATCGGAGCTGTCAAGCGAAGAATAAAGACATTTCGCTTGACAGTTCCTGATGTATGGATGATCTTATTCTATGGAGTGTGCCGGACTTCCGACCACGCTTGGAGAAGATGGTCAATCGCGTCCTGCGAGAGTACGCCGCGCTTGAGATGGGCGGGCAGACGGCCTGCGTGGTCGTCGTCATAGTCCTGCATCCATTGCGGACTGGTATAGTATGCCTCAAGACGCTCGATTTTTGCATGGATTTGTTCGGATGCCGCAGGATTGTCCGAGGTATAGGCCTCAATCGCCGCGCTTGCCTCGTCAAGAAGCCGTTCCATGGCTTCAATGCGTTCAATCTGCGTCATGCTGTCGCCTCCTTTTGGCGATTGCTTTACAGCTCATACACGCTCTGCGTCGGTTCGTAGTCCGAACGATAAGCGATGATTTTCTTAAAATCGTTTTGAGCGGCGATGCGCATCATATCCTCCTGCGTACAATGCACGCCGTAGCGCAGAAGCTGCGTCATGCCCGCATGCTCAAGCTGTGCGGCATGAGTGCGCGGCTCAATGGTGCCGGTCATGATGGTGCGGCCGCCGCACGCGAGCATCTGCTTGACGAGCTCTCGCGCCTCGGGCGTATCCAGCTGCGGATCGCTGATGAAGTAAACGCCCAGCGCGATGAAGTCCTTGGGAATCGGCCGCACATAGGTATCGGTGAGCAGGTCAATCATGCGGGGTTGTACCCACATGGCGGAGGCGTCCAAATGGCTGAGCTCGGCGAGGAAATGCTCATCGCCGAAGAGATCGGCGTGGGGCAGGCGCTCACTGACGTAGGTGAGAATGCCTTGTCCGCGTCCATAGCGCGGGCAGGGCAGTACAACCGGACAGCCGCCGTCAAGCGCTTCGGAGATGGCGGCAATCAGTGCGTCCACCTGCTCCTCGCGCGAGGCGCTGTGTCGTGAGCCGTAGTCGCAGTCAAGAACCGCCAGATCGGCCTGCATGCCCACGATAGGATCTGCCGTATGTACGCGCGCGCTGTCATAGTAGTCGCCGGAGAAAAAGAGCGAGTGCCCGTCCGCGCGCAGGGAGAACCATGCGCTACCGGAGCAATGTCCGCTGCGCCCCCAGACGATCTCCAAACCGCCCGGAAGCTGCGCGGACGCGCAGGGCAGACTCAGCCCTTCCAATACGATGGCGTCGTCAATGGCAAAGGGAAGCTGGCGCGCGGTCTCCGTCGTCATGACGACGCTACCTGTAAAGCCGTTGGAGAGCAGATAGGGCAGGGCGCCGGATTGATTTTCATGAGAATGCGTCAAAAAGAGATAGCGGCTTGCACGAATCTGTTCGTCTGTCAGATGCGGGAGCTCGTCTCCCTCGTAGCAACGCTGATAGCCGCAGTCCACAATAAAAGAAATGCTGTTGCCTTCGACATAGTAGCAATGCCGCTGCTGGTTGCAGGGCCTGCCCGTCAGGTAGAGCTTCACGGCTGATCCTCCTTTGGTGCATGGCGCGTCATGCATTTTATCAAGCTTTCTGAACACGCATTCCATAGTATAATACAAATCCGGCAGAGCGTAAACCCAAAAAGCACAGCGGCCATCGCTTTTGTTCAAATTATCGCAGGCGAACGAGGATTTTCATGCAGATTCCGGCGAAATCCCCCTTTTGTGGCGGCGGACTTCGTGGTAGAATAGATTGAATGATCATAGGAAGGCGTTTTTTGACGTATTCGGAAGAAGGGACGCGCCCTACGCGCTTTTTTGCCTTTTTCGGGAAGAGAAAGCCGAGCTGATCCGTCTATATATCTGCAAGGAAGACTTTTCCTGTGGACGCTTGGGTGGCCGGAAATGAGGATAGGAAAATGAAAAGCAAGAGGCTTTGTTGTGCAGTACTGCTGGGTGTGCTGCTGTGCATGGGCGCGACGGCTGCCGCGCAGAGAGCGGTGGTCGATAACGGACAAGACTCGGCGTCGCAGCTCAATCTGCGCAGCGCGCCCAGCCGAGACAGCGCCGCGCTGGGTAAATTCTACAGCGGTACGGTGGTGGAAATTGTCGCCGATGCGGGCGACGGCTGGGCAAAGGTCAGCATTGGCGGCGGCGCTTGCTGCCTGAACGGCTACATGATGACGAGCTATCTGTCCGACGACGGCTCTTTGTTGAACGCGACGTTTGAGGTGACCGTCGTATCGCCCTATGGCACGCCCAGCGTTGTCCTTCGGGATCATCCCTCCGATTCTTTCGGTGCTGTGGCCATGCTGGCCGTGGGGGAGACGGTACGCGTGATCGGTACATCCGGCAATTACTACATTGTGCAGCTGGCGGATTCCACGGTCGGCTGTCTGTCGGTGGACGAAGTCAGATAAAAGAGAAAAACATCAGGGGTGTCAGGATAAAAAACGATTGCAGATTCAGAGCTACGGAGCTACGCCTCTTCTGGACGCCCTATATGTCGTCTTCGTCCATGGTGTCTAATACTGTTCTAATCCAATTGAGCCTTTAGAGAATCCATCATCGGGATTTCCTTCGCGCCCTGACTGCTTTGAGGGAATGGCTTCGCCATGGGAACCGTTGTGTGCCGCCCAAACCTGCCAAGGGACTTCACCCCTTGCCCATATTCGCTTTGCGCTTATCAATCATTTTGATCTGAGAACAATATAAACTGTCAAAAAGCAATTTAGCGCTTTTTCTCAGAAAATACAAAACCGCTGCAACTTCCAACCTGTACTGGATTGCTCTAACAGTTCAATACAGCGAAATAAGTGTTTTTCGTTGTTTCGCTCAATACTTGCAATAGCATACAATTCACCGGCACGATGAACGATGCGAAAATCATTCGGATAACGGATCAACGCTTTTTCGGCTTCCGTGATCGCTTCGTCAATTTTTTTATCACGCTGTAGCTGATGTATTCTTTCCTCAAGTGCAATTGCGCTTCCGTTTTGTATCTTGAAACCGACGAGTGCATCAAATGATACGCCAAATAAATCTGCCATTTCCGCAATGAGATTTAATTCCGGTGTTGCAACGCCACGTTCCCATTTGGAAACAGAAGCGAAGGTAACACCTAAGGCTTCTGCTAGCTGCTCCTGCGTCATAGAGCGTTTTTTCGCAATTTGCTTATGTTGGAAGAAAGTGATAACTCCATTTTTCGTACCTCCTTTTTTCTTTATATCTGTATTATGCCATAAATTTGTGAATAAAGAAGGTATCATAGGTATAATTAGTTCATCCCTTTTTGAACCGCCAGTTTAGTTTGTGAGAGGATAAGTAAAAAAATGCCACCGCAGGATTGTCCTGAAGTGGCATAATGTTAATCTGGTGTTTTGTGTTCGGTTATAGTTTTCAAATATATTTAGGGTCGCCGATCGGATAGTCCGATTTCGACCATTCATACATTGTGTCAGCTATCGCATTTTCTATGTCGATGTATCAATCGCAAGTACTCCGGAATCCAGCAGCGAACAGTTGACAAGGAAATGGGAGGCCTATTACTGTTTGGCCCGAAGACGCGTGCTTTTCTCGCCTTATAGGGAAGGTATAAAAGCGGCTCCTCGGCGTGATGGATGATCGGATGGATACGGCGCAATGCTGCTTGACCTTATGCTATCCGGCATAGCCAACGCGCATGATAATGCCCTGCGCGTAATCGCCGAAGCGATCGCCGAAGAGATTGAGCCCGCCGACATGCTCGGCCGCTGCGTCTACGCCGATGCGAAGAGCGATATAGTCCCTGCTTTCCAGCACAAGATCGCTCAGTGAGATGCCGGAGAGTGTTTCGCCATCGAGCTGACAGCTGGTGTGATCAATACGCCAGGTTTTGAGCAGACCAAATTGAGACGACGTGTCGCTCCACCAGGACGGGTTCAGCCTGCCGCGCCGTCCGCCGTAGTCGCCGGGGCTTGTCCATGTCCCCAGACGCATGCCGTTGACCTCCACGAAGATATCGCTTTTGAAATCGTCGCGATAAAGCGGCGCATTGGAGGAAATCTCCATGGAAAACTCGATCCATTCGACCTGAGCGGGATTGACCTCTCCGAGTGAGAAGCGGTATTCGAGCGCGCCGCTGTGAAACCAGAGCATCTGCGCGGTGAAGCGATCGGGATGATAGAAGGTGCGCGCGGCATTGCTTTCACCAATCCACGCATGCTCGGTGACGATTCCACATTCGGGCGTGATGCCTTCTGCGACAGAATAGCAGCCGATGGGAAGCTGAAGCGTGAGCGCGCTTTCGCCGCTGGGCGCGTCCGGGGTTAGGCGCATACTCACCGATTCAATGCGCCGGGAACAGAGCTTCATGGCTCCGCGGATGCCGGGCTGAATGTCTGTGGAAATCAGGCCGGACTCCTCAAGCTGGCGCACGTTGAGCGCAGCCGTGGAAACGGGCAGAGAGAGCGCCTCGGCGAGCTCATTGACGTTCATGGAGCGAGTGCTGAGCAGGGAGAGCATTCTCACGCGCACGGGCGAGGAGAGCGCCTTGGCAACGGGGCAAAGGCGATCGAGCTGACTGATGGAGAGACTGATGTGCTTACTCTCGTCGTTGACGTGGGGCATGGCAGAACCTCCTGCGCACAGAGTGATGATAATTCATTATAAAGCAGAGTAATTGCGAAATCAAGCCTTGTTTTTGTGTTGTTTCCATAAATTTTGCTTGTGACATAGGCGTTTTTTTCGTTCAATACTGCTTTGAACAACTGCGATCGGTGTAGCGGCGGAGCGTTTTGCAGCGCTTTGCGCGCACGCGCACGGCTTGTTGGATTGAGGAGAAGGACGGGATAATGAAAAGAAGCTGTCAGCCTCCAAACCGGGCATGGGGAAGACAAACGGCGTCTTCCCATGCTCGGCTGAATCCTGACAGCTTCTTTGAAAAGGATGTATGGAGTTCGTGTAGAGATCCTTGAGCCAGCCGGACGGATCAATACTCTGTCTTGACGAATTTGCGGAACGCTTCCAGCGAACGAACCACTTTTTCGGTGTCTGTGCAGTAGGCGATGCGGAAGTAGCCCGGCACGCCGAAGGAATCGCTGGGGACGAGCACAAGGTTGTATTTGAGCGCCTTGCGGCAGAACGCGCCCGCGTCGCTTTCCAGCGCCTTGGGGAAGATATAGAACGTGCCGCCCGGACGCACGATCTCAAAGCCGAGACGGGTCAGCTCGTCGTAGAGCAGATTCATGTTGGTCTCGTATACGCTCAAATCCGCCGTCAGATCGCAGGTGTCCGCGACGGCGAGCTGGATGACGGAGGAGGGGCAATTATGGCCGATGCCGCGTGAAATCTGTCCGCACATGGTCACCAGCATCTTCGATACGCCGCAGGCCGGATTGACGGCCACATAGCCGATGCGCTCGCCGGGGATGGAGAGACTCTTGGAGAAGGAATAGCAGGAGAGTGTGCGCGGATAGAATTTGGAGACATAGGG
>CAZACG010000029.1:0-9473 GCA_964483645.1 uncultured Oscillospiraceae bacterium
TTGCCGGGGTGGCCAGATAGTACTTGTTGGCGGCCTCGCGGCCCTGGAAGTAGATATCAGGGTTCTGAGCGGTACCGCCCTGATGCGGATGCTCCGGGTTGAGCGCGCGAGCGCGGAACTCGGCAACCTTATCCCACGGCATCAGCTTGGCGATGTCCTCGTACGCGATCTCGTCGATCTTCTGGATCTCGTGAGAGGTACGGAAGCCGTCGAAGAAGTGCAGGAACGGCACGGAAGCCTTCAGCGTCGCGATGTGCGCGACCAGAGCCATGTCCTCCGCTTCCTGAACGGAATTGGACGCCAGCATAGCAAAGCCGGTCTGGCGGCAGGCCATGACGTCGGAATGATCGCCGAAGATGGACAGCGCATGGTACGCCAGCGCGCGAGCGCTCACGTGGAAGACGCAGGGCAGCAGCTCGCCCGCGATCTTGTACATGTTCGGAATCATCAGCAGCAGGCCCTGAGACGCGGTGAACGTCGTGGTCAGAGCACCGGCCTTGAGGGAACCATGCACAGCGCCTGCCGCACCGGCCTCGGACTGCATCTCAGCGATGCGAACGGTCTGGCCGAACAGGTTCATGCGCTCGTGCGCAGCCCAATCGTCCGCAACTTCCGCCATCGGGGAAGACGGGGTAATCGGGTAGATCGCTGCCACATCGCTGAACGCATACGCGACATGGCTGACAGCTGTGTTGCCGTCAACGGTCATTTTCTTAACAGCCATTGGTATAACCTCCCTATGTAAAATCAAAGGATGACTACCTTTGCGAACCGACTGCACACCAAAAAGACGAGCAGGCAGCCCTCTACACACTCATTATACCCTTTCGACAAAATGCTGTCAAGGCACGCCTTGGGAATTCCGGCCGTTTTTTCCGTTTTGGAATTACATCCCGCATATTCATGAAAAAAGTGCGGAACCGGATGAAAAACAGCGACGGGTATGCTATAATGATGTATTGATACGCATACGCTTGTGAAGTTTCCATGCCGAAGAAGTCCTTCTCTTCGCCTCTGCCGGATTTTATCCGTCCGCGCTCGATCGTTCAGCTTTTGCGGATGGTTTCGTTTTTTCATCTTTCCCCACTCATCTTGAAAGGAAGTATCTGCATATGAAACATATCGTTATCATCGGAGCGGGGCCTGCCGGCTTGACCGCAGCCTATGAGCTGCTTAAAACCCCCGGCGAATACCGCGTCACCCTTTTGGAGGAAAGCCACGCCATTGGCGGCATTTCCCGCACCGTGCGCCACAACGGCAATCGCATGGACATCGGCGGTCATCGTTTCTTCTCCAAGGATGATCGAGTTACCGAGTGGTGGCAGCGCGTCTTCCCCGATCAGGGCGCGCCCTCCATGGACGATCTGATTCTCGGACGCGAGGTCCCTCTGTCCAAAGGCGGCCCGGACCCTCAAACGGAAGATGTCGTCATGCTCACGCGCAATCGCGTATCCCGCATCTATTACAAGCATAAATTCTTCGATTATCCCATCAAGATGAGCGCGCAAACCATTTTGAACATGGGCTTTTTCACGACCATTCAGGCCGGTGTAAGCTATCTGATTTCCTGCGTGCGCAAGCTGCCAGAAACCTGTCTGGAAAACTTCTATATCAATCGCTTCGGCCGCAAGCTCTATTCCATGTTCTTCGCCGGCTATACGGAAAAGCTCTGGGGACGTCATCCGCGCGAAATATCCGCCGAATGGGGCGCGCAGCGTGTCAAAGGGCTTTCCATCCGCGCCATCCTCAAGGACATGCTCCGCAAACTGCTGCCCAAGGATGGCAAGGAGCAGGAGGTGGAAACCTCGCTGATTGAAGCGTTCCGCTATCCCAAGTACGGTCCGGGTCAGCTCTGGGAAACCGTCGCTGATCGTATCCGCGATATGGGCGGCGAAATCCTCATGGGCTCCTGTGTCACAGGGCTCGCCACGCAGGGCAGCCTCGTCAACGGCGTCGTCTACAAGCAGGAGGGCAAAACCTATTGTATGGACGCCGACGTTGTCATCAGCTCCATGCCAATCAAGGATCTCGTGCGCAGCATCAAGACTGCTCCCGCTGACATGCTCGCCATCGCCGAGGGGCTTCCTTATCGTGATTTTGTCACCGTCGGACTTCTGGTTGACAAGCTCACGCTCAAGAACGAAACCAAGCTCAAGACGCTTTCCAATATCGTTCCGGATTGCTGGATCTATGTTCAGGATACCGGCGTGACCATGGGACGTATTCAGATTTTCAACAACTGGTCGCCCTATATGGTCGCCGACCCTGAGCATACCGTCTGGGTGGGGCTGGAATACTTCTGCGCAGAGGGAGACGCTTTGTGGAGCATGAGCGAGGAGGAATGGCGCGCTCACGCCGTCTCCGAGCTGCGCCGCATGGGCATTCTTTCCTCGGACACTCAGCCGCTGGATTCCCATGTGGAGCGCGTCAAAAAGGCTTATCCCGCCTATTTTGACACCTACGAGCGCATGGGCGAGCTGCGCGATTGGCTGAATACGTTTGATAACCTTTTCTGCGTCGGCCGAAACGGTCAGCACCGCTACAACAACATGGATCATTCCATGGCTACCGCTTTTGAGGCCGTCCGCCTCATTCGCGCAAACAGCACGGACAAAACCGCACTTTGGAACGTCAACACCGAAAAGAGCTATCATGAAACGAAGGAAACCCCTGAAACTCAGGAAGCCAAGGAGGCGTAAACCGTCCAAAACAGCGAAGCTTCTGCGCGCGCATTGATACCGATTCCCTTGAGTTTCATTCATTCTCGGCTCCCCTTCCGGGGAGCTTTTTCCATCGACAAAGCCTATGCAAATGTGTATAATGTCCCTAGTACCACATGTCGGAGGTTATCATGCCAGCATCCTATGTCCATCAATGCGTCGCCAAGGACGCCTGCCAATCGCTCGGCTTATTTCAAGAAGCGCCTTACATCCATGCGCTGCGTGCGGGCGCCGAGGGGCCGGATCCCTTCTTCTTTTCCTTTTTGTCGCTGCCCGGCGCGCTTTCTGCGCCGAAAACAGGCTCCATGCTCCATACGCAGCGCACGGACGAATTCCTGCTCGCACTGGTGCACGCCTGTCAAGGCGACGAGCTGCTTGAGGCCTATTGCTGCGGCTTCTTTACCCACTATGCGGCGGACACAACCTTTCACCCCTTTGTCTATGCGCATTCTCTGACGCAGGAGGGCAGCTATTCCGGCACGATGCATTGCACGCTTGAGCATCAGCTCGAAACGCTGCACTATCGCCGCCGCGGCCATGCCTCCGATTTGCCCGTGCAGATGGCAGGCTTTGAAGCGCTGACAAGCGAGGAAAAGGATCGCATCGCACGCGCCCTCTCCCGCGCGCTGAACAAGACCTTTCCAAACAACACGCTTCCCGTCGCAAGAGTACGCCGAAGCTTTGACGATGCGGTTACCCTGTGCAACCTTCTGCGCTCTCCGAGCGGAAAAAAGTTTCGCGCGTTCGGCGCGCTTCTCTCCCCCGTAGGGCTGAAAGCACCTCTCCATGCCCATATGATGCCGCCCGAGCCCCCGCAGGCGGATATCGCCAACGATGCGCATCGGCCGTGGTCGTCCCTCTGGACGCCGGATATTCTCCGAAACGACAGCTTCGACGATCTTTACCGCGCGGCAATCGCGCGCGCGAAATCACTCATTCTCGGCGCGCGGGGTATGATGCATGCCGATGTCTCCTATGCCACGCTGCGTTCGCTGATTGGCGGTTATAGCTACGATTCCGGACTGCCGTGGAGCGGCTCATGCCCTGCCGCCGAAGCGCCGGGCGTCAGGCGTTCAAAGCCTTAACTCATCAACGCTCCCCGCTTTCCCCCCTCATTCATGCATATTCTCAGAAGCATCGCGCAGATTGCATTCCATTTCATTTCCCGCATGCGATCAAATGTTCCTCTACATATTGCTTTTGGGCATGCAATCCCGTATAATGCTTCTGTCACATACGATTCGTGAAGATGACAGGGCGCCTCATTGCGTGCCTTCAGATGCGTTAAGTGCTCATGCATAGGAAAAGCATGGGACGAAGAAGGGTTTCTTCCCTTCGCGGTATCTGGATGGCTCCGACTGTCACTTTACCCCGAAAGCCGCCTGATTCCCGCGCATAACATTGGCTTAATCCGCTCCGATTCAGACTTTGCGGCAATCGTTCGGTGATGCCTCCGGCTCCTTGCCGGTTTGTCATCTCCGCGAATCCTTCCCGCCTTTGGCGCTTGATTTGCGGAGGTGTTTTCATGCGTTTCTTGTTTTCCTTCATTCGCGATCAATATGTCTGCTCGCTGCGCTCGCTCAAGCGTGCGCAGACGCTGACGACCGTCGGCATTCTTCTGTCCGTCCAGATGGTGCTTTCCTCCTACGGCATGATTGAGGTTTCTGACAGTCTTCGAATCTCGCTCGCACATCTGGCGCTCGCGCCGACTGCCATGCTCTTTGGCCCCGTAGCCGCTGCCATGCAGGGTGCGCTCAGTGATATTCTGGGCTTTTTGCTCAAGCCAACCGGCCCATACTTTCCCGGTTTTACGCTTTCGGCTCTGCTGAACGGCTTGATTTACGGTATGCTGCTCTATCGCACAAAGCGCAGCACCCTGCACATCGTGCTCGCCCGGCTGATGATCGTTGTCCTTGTCAACATTCTGCTCAATACGGTCTTTCTGACCATGCTCTATGGGCCGTCGCGTCTGGCCACGCTGCCCGCACGCGCGCTGAAGAACCTCATCCAGCTGCCGGTGGATTGCGTGCTACTGACCTTTGTGTGCCGTTTTGTTGACCGTCTTCCCGCAGTGCACCCCGGACGCTGACCTTTTTGTCCGTCTTTATATCCGAAGCATTGAACGAATAGACGCTCTCCCGCTTCGCTGTATCATGCCCTATATTCAAAGAACTCCTGATGCGCCCACAAGCGTTCATCAAGAGTTCTTTTAGGTTATGCGATTTATACTACGCTCAAATCCAATCAAGCCTTTAGAAAATCCACCGTCCGGGTTCGCTTCGGCCCCAGCTGCTTTTAGGGAATAGCTTCGCTGATGTAACCGTTGGACTGCTACCCAAACTTGCCAAGGGAATTCGACCCTTGACCCCATATTCGCTTCGCACTTATGGATCGTTTTGATCTGAGAATAGTATTACAAGGCAAAGAACGCTATCGCCACAGCGCCCGGGCCGCCATGTGTACCGACGACGCTTCCGACGATCGTCTGCGGCAGCTCGTTCACTCGTTCACCCCAGAAATCCGAGCTGTCAGCAATGAACTTCTGAAGCATTTCATCGCTCGCACCGGTATAACCCAGTAGCAGCGGCTTCTCCTTATCCATGCCTCCGGCCTTTTCAATCTCCTTGAGCAATGCAGCCGCACCCTGCTTAGCGCCACGCGCCTTGCTCAGCACATCAATCTTGCCCTCCTTAATCCCGACAACCGGCTTGATGCCTAAAACGCCGCTTGCAAAAGCAACCGTCTTGGAGATCCTTCCGCCGCGCTTGAGATATTCAAGCGTATCGAGCACAGCAACCAGATGCACTTTTTTCTTTTCTTCATTCAGGCGCGCCGCAATCTCTGCCGCTTCCATACCCGAATCCGCAAGGCGAAGCGCATATTCCGCCAGCACGCCGGAAGCCAACGCAACATTTTCGCTATCCACCACGAACACCTTATTCTTGTAATCCTGCGCGGCTATAGTCGCACTTTGATAGGTTCCCGAAAGCTGGGAGGCTAGCGTAATTACTACGGCGGTATCACCCACAGCAATCACTTTCTCAAACGTCTGAGCAAATGCCTCAGGCGTGGCTTGACTGGTTCTGGGCAGCACCGGACTGGTAACCAGCTTCTCATAGAATTCCTTATGCGTCATCGTTACTCCATCAACATACTCTTCTTCCCCAAAGATGATGGTCAGCGGCACAACAGTCATGCGGTGCTTAATCTCCGGCGACAGGTCCGCGGTGGAATCCACAATAATCCTTACGCTCATTGTTCTCGTCTCCTTCTCTTGCTTCATATATCAGATATCTTCGCTGTATCCTGAGTGATGCCTTCTCTGCTGATCTTTTCAAGGTTTCCAGAAATCTGATCCAATACCCTGTAAAAGATCTGACGTTCTTCATCATTTAGACCTGTTCCGCCCGCGCTAACAGCCGCTTGTGCGCGCTTACAAACAAATTCCGCCGCATGCTTTCCCTCGTCTGTCAAGCGGAGCTTAGCGCGATACAGCGTGTCATTTTCCGTCTCCCGAACCACAAGTCCCTTACCTTCCATCTCTGCAACAATGCGGGAGACGGCAGCCTTGTCTTTGTCACATATCTCACACAGCTGCGCCGAGGTTACCCCCATGGGATAACGGCTCATCGCAGCCAGATACTGCGCAAACGCGCCCTTATAGCCGTATTTTTCCATCTCATCCCGCTCGATTTTTTGGATATAGCGATGAATGCCGGAGACGATAAACAGAAACTGCTCATATTTTGTGCGCAAATTCTCACACCTCTCATCGTACATCTTGTTGATCACTCAACGTACGAGCGTCATTATACAATCATCAAGTTGATTTGTCAACATTCATTTTCTAAATTTCCCAAAAAACAGCGCTGCTTTACGCAATTTCCTATACGATAAAAACAGCGCCCGACATCATCAAGCGCTGTTTTGCCTTTTTATATTACTCTCAAATTCAAACGAGCCTTTAGAGAAACCAACGTCAGGTCACGCTTCGCTCCCTGACTGCTTTGAGGGAATGGCTTCGCCATAGCAACCGTTGGGCTGCCGCCCAAACCTACCAAAGGACTTCGCCCCTTGACCCCATATTCGCTTCGCACTTATAGATCATTTTGATCTGAAAACCGTATTGCTTTTCACAGATACTCGATCATATCCGCCAGTTTGCCAAAGATCAGATCAGGCTTGACCTCGGACGTCTTCACATCCTCCATGGTCGCCTCGCCCGAAAGCACCAGAATTCCCGTCATACCGTGGTTCACACCCGTTGCCACATCGGTATACAGTCTGTCGCCGACCATCGCCATTTCAGATAACGCAAAGCCTGTGCGCATGAGCGCCTCATCCACAATGCCGCGATTCGGCTTGCCAAGGATGATATCGGCCTTTCGGCCCGTGCTCGCCTCAATGAACGCCATGATCGCGCCCATATCGGGAATAAAGCCCGTCTCCGTCGGACAATTGTAGTCCGGGTGCGTTGCAATATAGGGCTTTCCCTCGCGAATATAGTCACAGACCTTGCACATTTTCGCGTAGTCAAGCGTCGTATCAAAGGCCACGAGCACATAATCAGGGTTATCCTCGGTAATTTCAAGCCCCATCGAGGCCAGCTCCTCGGTAAGCATCGGGTTGCCCAGCAGATAGCATTTCTGCCCCGGGAATCTCTCAAGGCAGTAATGAGCCGCCGCGTGCCCGGAGGAAATCACGTCGCGATAACGCTCCTTCACGCCCATCCGCTCAAGCTTTTTTGCATATACGGAGGCAGATTTGCTCGAGTTGTTGGTCAAAAAGCGCGCCGTGCGGCCTGTACGCTCCAATGCATCCAGAAATTCCAGCGAACCTTCTATCAAGTTATCGCCCAGATAAAACGTACCGTCCATATCCAGCAGGAAGCAGCGCACGCCCGCAAGACGCGCGCGGATGTCCGCCTCGCTCTGCGCGACCAGCGAATACTCGCCCATATCCTCATTCTCCTTTAATAACGAGCTGTCAAGCCGGGCATATCCAAGTCAAGCGCTCCTCGCTTTCCAAGAACTCGGCGTTCATCCGAAAGCGAGGCTCGGCGCTTCTTGATTCTCGGCCATGGAAACCCCTTCGCTTGACAGCCCATTCATTCTCGTAGGTCATTGACCTCTGCCTGTGTTTTCACTTCAAACCGCTTCTTTGCATCAGCTTCACGGAAAGCGCGGCATGCAGCTTCACTGCATGTTTGGATTTCTCGGACTGCTTCCCAATCTTCGTTTGCGCCAAAGCCATTTGAAAGCCTTGTGCAATTCCCTATCCGGCCATCGGCATCAGGTCAAAATCTTGCGGAAATCGCCGGAATCCTGCTTGGAGAAGACGTGAAAATGACGCACCTTGAGACTGACTCGCTTGCCCCTGCCCACGCCTTCGCTCTCATACGGATCGGCAATGACGCGAATCTCACTGCCGCCGCCCAGATCAACGCGGCAATCGTTCACGTCGCCCAAATAGAAATGCGTCTTGACAATGCCGCTCAGCTCGCCCTCGCCTTCTGCCGCATAGCGAAGCTGTTCAGGACGGATACCTACGATGACCTCTCCGGTTAAATCACCCGCATAGAGCAGCTTTTGACCACAGCCGTTCAGTGTAATCACGCCATCCTTGGCCACGCCCTCCATGAACTCGATCTTGCCGACAAAATCCGCAACAAACGGATTGGCCGGTTCCATATAGATTTCCTTGGGCGTGCCAATCTGCTGGATAACGCCTCGATTGATGACTACGATACGATCGCTCATCGCCATGGCCTCTGTCTGATCATGCGTGACATAGACGACCGTGATGCCATAGTCCTTCTGAATCTCCTTGATCTCAAAGCGCATGGATTCACGCAGCTTCGCATCGAGGTTGGAAAGCGGCTCGTCCAGCAGCAGCAACGCGGGCTCGGCGACCAGCGCGCGCGCCAGCGCAACGCGCTGCTGCTGACCGCCTGAGAGCTGGCTGGGAATGCGCTCGGCATACTGCGTCAGATGCACGGCGGCAAGCACGCGATCGACCTTTTGCTTGATGGTCGCCTTGTCTACCTTCTTAATCTGCAACGGATAGGCCACATTGTCAAAGACAGTCATGTGCGGCCAAACGGCGTAGCTTTGGAAAACCATGCCGATGTCGCGCTTTTCCGGCGGCAAGAAAACCTTGTCGGAGGAAACCACCCTGTCATCAAAAAGCACAGTGCCCTCCGTGGGTTTTTCAAAGCCCGCGATGATGCGCAGCATGGTGGTCTTGCCGCAGCCGGATGGGCCGAGCAGCGTGACAAACTCGCCGTTTTCAAACGTAGCATTAAAGTGATCGAGCACGACAGAGCTGCCAAACGCTTTGATGACATTTTGGATATTAACGCTTGCCATATGATTCTCTCCTTATTCGATCCATCAGATGGAGAACTCGCCCTTGGTGAGCTTGTTGAGCAGGAAGTTGAGCGCAACGACGATCAGTAGGATGCCGAAAGCCATGGCGCAAGCCTGCGGCTGGTTGGTGTACGTCCAGTATTCGTAAAGCTGGAAGCCAATGGTCTTGGTGGAGTTGGAGTAGAGCAGCGTTGTCATAGACAACTCATAGAAGCTTGGAATGAAGATCAGGAACCAGCCGGCGGCTATGGATGGGAAAATCAGTGGGCCGGTGATCTTCAACATGGTCTTCATCCAGCTTGCGCCGGAAATCTGCGAGCACTCCTCCAAAGACACGTGGATCTGGCTCATAGCGGACACCACGGTGCGCATGCCCATCATCAGA
>CAZACG010000030.1:0-9446 GCA_964483645.1 uncultured Oscillospiraceae bacterium
GCAGTAGCCGTCAATGTCTCGCGGCTCCATGCCAAGGCGCTCAATATCCGCCATCGCCGTATCCAGCGCATGGCGCACATTCTCGCCGAAGGGCGCGTTCTGCGCGCTTCTTTCCGCGCGCACGCTCGGCACACGGATCCAGCGCTGCAAGGTCTCAATCATATCCGTTTCCAGCGCTTTAAGCGCGGCGTCAAGCTTGGGATTGAATTCCATATCGCTTCTCCTTTACTTTTATTATCTTTACTCATCGAACTCATTTCAATCGCAGGATGCTTCGCATCCTGCGATTGAAACTGCGTTTTTTCTTTAATGGGGGAATACGTTAGGCTATTGCCCAAACTCATCCGGAGATTTCATCCCCACACCCATTCTTCGCTTCGCACCTAAAAATGCCGCTTTCCATTAGCCCAAAACTGTCTTCATGGCCACCAGCGCCTTGAGCAACTGCGCCTTCGGACAGCCGATATTCAAGCGCAGGAACCCGCGTCCCAGTTCGCCAAATACGGAGCCGTCGGTCACCTTGACATGCGCGGCAAGCAGTCTGCATATGAGTTCGTCCTGATCCACGCTAAGCGCCCGGCAGTCCAGCCACATCAGATATGTAGCATCCAGCGGCGTCACCTTCACCTTGGGCATATGCTCCTTGACATATGCATACACGCAGTCCCGGTTATCCGCCAGATACGCTTTCAATCCGTCCAGCCATGCATCGCAGGAGGTATACGCCGCGCGCGTCGCTGCGAGCGCAAATGCGTTGCCGCTGCGCACGCCGCAGGCGTTCATCTCCTTGCTGATCGCGCTGCGCTTTTTCTCGTCCTTGCAGACGATGGCGCTCTGCTGCAAGCCTGCAACATTGAAGGTCTTGCTGGCGGCGCAGAGCATGATGGCAAAGTCCTTTGCATTTTCGATGCTCATGATGCTGTGATGCTCGCAGGGGGCATAAACGAAGTCCGCATGGATTTCGTCCACAATCAGCGGCGCGCCATAGCGCCTGCACATCGCGGCGACGTTCTCCAGCTCCTCCCTTGTCCATGCCCTGCCGCAGGGATTATGCGGAGAACAAAGCATGACGGCCTTTGCTTCGCCCGAAGCGAGCTTTTCTTCCATCTGCGCCGAATTCATATTCCAGCGGCCGTTTTCATCCTGCACAAGCGGACTTTCCACAACCCGCCTGCCGTTATCGCGGACGGAAGCATAGAACGGGCCGTAGACCGGCGTATTGATCAGCACGCCGTCGCCCGGCCGGGTCACCGTGCGCAGCGCCATTTTCATGCCCGTAATGACGCAGGGACTCATGATCACCTCGTCAGGCTCGATGCTCACGCCATGGCGGCGCGCCCAATACGCGCACAGCGCCTTCGCGTCTGCCTCACCCGAGATGGTATATCCCCATGTTCCCCAATCGACAACCGTTTGAACCGCTTCGCGGATGGCCGGTGCAGACTCAAAATCCATATCCGCCACCCACATAGGGATCATCTGCTCGTCCCCATGCTCGGCGATCATGCCGTCCCACTTTTCGCATTCCGTCCCCACGCGCTTTACGCCCCTGTCAAAAAAAGCGCTGTCAAAGCATTCCATCCCGATATCCTCCTTTTATTTTATGCAGCGGATGATCCAGTAGCCGCCGTCGCGCTTGATCACCTCTGCGCTGGCGTACAGTGTTTTGAGAAACTTGAGCGCGCTGGGCGCGCCCTGCTGCTTGCGAATGACCAGATACAGCGCGCCGCCCGCTTTCAAGTGCTCCTTCGCATCCTCAAACATCCGATAGATGACCACCTTTCCCGCACGAATGGGCGGGTTGGTAATCACCGCGTCAAACAGCCCTTCAATCCTTTCAAAGCCATCGGAAAGCACAGCCTTGGCCTGCATGCGATTCTTTTCAACGTTATGCACAGCCAACGCAAGCGCTCGCTCATTGACGTCGGCCATGGTCATGCTGATCTTCGGGCATTTGGCCAGCGTCATCACCGTCATCGCGCCCCATCCGCAGCCCATATCCAGCACCTCGCCGGCCATTTCCTCCGGCAGAGCGCTACACAGCAGCTCACTGCCGGGATCAATATGCTGCTTGGAAAATACGCCCGCATCGGTGTCAAAGGTCATGCTTCTTCCCGCGAAGATGGTTGTAAAATGACGCTCCTCATGCTCGCTGGTGGGCGAGCCGGTGTAATAGTATTCAGGCATTGTCCGTCTCCTGTTCAAGCAAAATGATTTCCTCGTCCGTCATCTCTCGCCACTCGCCCGGCGCCAGCGCCGGATCCAGCGGCAGCGCGCCGATTTGCAGACGCTTGAGATAAGTCACCTGCACGCTGCGGGCAGCGAACATGCGCTTGACCTGATGATACTTGCCCTCGGTTACGCGCACGCGCGCCTCGCTTTCCTCCTGCGAAGAAGCGAGGATCTCCAGCCGTGCCGGCCTTGCGTCAAACTCGCCGTCAGCATCCCGAATGTGCAGCCCGGCGGCAAACGCCTCTGCATCCGCCGCCGTCAGCGGCCCGTCCACACGCGCGGCATACACCTTGGACACATCCTTTTTGGGCGAAATGATCCTATGCGCCAGCTGCCCGTCCGAGGTGATCACGAGCAGTCCCTCCGTGTCCTTATCCAGCCTGCCCGCCGGCATGCAGCCCATCGCCGCATAGAGCGGCGGCAAAAGATCCATGACCGTCTTTTGCTTTTTGTCCCGCGCGGCAGTCAGAACACCCTGCGGCTTATGCAGCATCACATGACGCGCCTGCTTATACTCAAGCCGCCGCCCATCCAGCGTCACGCAATCCTCCTGCGCGTTCACCTGCATCCCCGCATCGCGCACAGCTGCGCCGTTTATCGTCACGCGTCCCGCGCGCACAAGCTCGCGCACGCCGGAGCGGGTTCCTTCTCCGAGCATGCACAGCAATTTATCCAGCCGCATGATATTCTTCAATCGTCTCCCCCTATTTTTTCCGTCTGATTTTGCGTTTCATTATACAGCATGCGGCATTATTTTGCAATTGCATCCGCAAGGCACGCGCCCACACGCTTGACAAGGATTTATCGCACAGCGTGGGACGAAAAACGCCCACTCGGACGTGCAGCGTTCACAAACTCGCGCTCCCGGCTCCAAATTGATGAAAGCATCACATGAATTTGCTTTCCCTTTTGCACAGTTTATGGTATAATGACCTCACATGGAGGTTTGCGTTTAACAGCGTCCCTCGAGGCCGCGCAGTCTCCGGCCGTTAAAGGCGCAACAAACCCAATATCACAGGAGTGTGTTTACAATGAGGAAGAAGCAATGCGTTGCCATGCTGCTGGCTGGCGGCCAGGGCAGCCGTCTGGGCATCCTGACCAAGAATGTAGCCAAGCCTGCGGTACCCTATGGCGGAAAGTACCGCATCATCGACTTTCCGCTCTCCAACTGCACCAACTCCGGCATCGACGTTGTCGGCGTGCTGACGCAGTATCGTCCGCTGGAGCTCAACGCCTATATCGGCTCCGGCTCTCCGTGGGATCTTGACTTGGCCAACGGCGGCGTTTATGTGCTCCCGCCCTATCAGACCGGCAAGACCGGCGAATGGTACAAGGGAACGGCCAACGCCATCTATCAGAATATCCCGTTCATCGCCCAGTGGGATCCGGAATACGTGCTCGTGCTCTCCGGCGACCATATTTACAAAATGGACTACAACGCTATGCTCCGTAGCCACATCGAGACCGGGGCGGATCTGACCATCGCCGTGCGCGAGGTGCCGTGGGAAGAAGCGCCGCGTTTTGGCATTCTCAATACGGACGAGAACAATCAAATCACCGAGTTTGAAGAAAAGCCGGCTCATCCCAAGAGCAACAAAGCGTCCATGGGCGTTTACATCTTCTCTTGGAGCAAGATGCGCAAGTATCTGGAGCTTGACGAAGCCGATCCCAATTCCAGCAACGACTTTGGCAAGAACATCATCCCCAACATGCTTGCCGACAACCAGAAGCTCTTCACCTATACCTTCGACGGCTACTGGAAAGACGTGGGCACTATCGAATCCCTCTGGGAGGCGAACATGGACCTTCTGGAGCTGCCCATGCCCATTGATCTTTACGATAAGCGCTGGCGCATCTTCGCCCGCAATCCGGGCATGCCGCCGCACTGGGTCGCCGACGGCGCGAAGGTCGTCAATTCTCTGGTCACGGAGGGCTGCACGGTCAAGGGCATCGTCAATCATTCCGTCCTCTTTGCGGGCGTTACGGTGGAGACCGGCGCAGAGGTGACCGACGCCGTCGTGATGCCGGGCGCTGTCATCGAGCGCGGCGCCATCGTCAAGCGCGCAATCATCGCCGAAAACGCGCATATCTGCGCGGGCGCAGTCGTCGGCGAGGATACCGGCAAAATCGCGGTTGTCGGCCCGAAGGCGACGATTGCCGCAGGCGACATGGTTGCTGCCGGCGTTCAGATCGACGCCGATGAGCAGTAAGGAGGTTTCCTAAGATGAAAGACGTAATGGGTCTTATCTATACCGGTGAAAACGATATCCACCTGGGCGAACTGACCAGCGCACGCGCCGTGGCGGCGCTGCCGATCGCCGGCCGCTATCGCGTCATCGACTTCATGCTCTCTTCCATGGTGCATACCGGTATTAAACACGTGGGCATCATCACCCAGAAGAATTACTCCTCCCTGATGGATCACATCGGCTCCGGCCGTGAGTGGGATCTGCACGGCAAGCAGGGGCTCAATATTCTGCCGCCGTTCCTGACGCGCGAGAACATGGGCGTCTACACGGGGCTTCTGGATGCGCTCAAGAGCAACAGCACCTTCCTGCGCCTGTCCACACAGGAATACATCGTGCTCACCAACAGCCACACCATCTACAACATCGACTTCACCGATGCGCTTCGCGCGCATGTTGAGAGCGGCTGCGACCTGACCATGATCTATGGCCGCACCAACAAGAGCGTGGGCACCGAGCACGAAACCTTCTTGATCACGCAAGATAACCGGATTACGGGCATGGAAATCGGCACCTCTGCGCCGACCAGCGACTGCGTAAGCCTGAAGATCTACATCACCAAGCGCGAGCTGCTGCGCCAGATGATTGAGCAGGGCTCCGCCAACGGCATGCACTCTTTTGAGCGCGACATCATTCAGCGCAACATCAACAACGGCAGTCTGAGCGTAAACGGCTATGAGTATAAGGGACTGGCCCGCCAGATCGACTCCATTCAGTCCTACTTCAATTTCAATATGGAGTTGCTCAATCCCGAGGTTCGCAGCCAGCTCTTCCCCGCCGAGCGCCCGGTTTACACCAAGGTGCGCGACGACCTGCCTGCGCGCTACATCGACGAGAGCCTTTGCTCCAACTCCCTGATCGCCAACGGCTGCGTCATCGAGGGTACGGTCATCAATTCCGTGCTCTTCCGAGGCGTCAAGGTCGCCAAAGGCGCCGTTGTCAAAAACTCCATCGTCATGCAGGACGCGCAGATTCAGGAAGGCGCGGAGATCGATCACTGCATCCTCGATAAGCAGAGCGTCATCCGTCGCAACGGTCGCCTGATTGCGCCCGCCGCGTACCCCATCGTCATCGCCAAGAATGTCGTGATTTAAACGTATGCGGGACTGCACACAAAGGCAACTTTGGGCAGTCCCGTTTTTCTACAGTATCCAAATTCCACCAGCAAAGGAGATTTTCAGCATGAAAATTTTGTTCGCAGCCTCCGAGTGCGTCCCCTTTATCAAGACCGGCGGTCTGGCCGACGTAGTCGGCGCGCTCTCCCCGGTGCTCAAGCAGCAGGGCGTTGACGTTCGCGTGATCCTGCCGCTCTACGCCGCGATCCCCGAAAAATGGACCCGCGACATGAAGCTGGAATGTGAGTTTGAAGTCGAGCTCGGCTGGCGCAAGCAGTACTGCGGCATCAAGTCCCTTGACTATCAGGGCGTGACCTTCTATTTCGTAGACAATCAATTCTACTTCGGTCGTTCCTATATCTACGGCATGGGCGGCGACGAATATGAGCGCTATGGCTTCTTCTCCCGCGCCGTCATCGACGCGCTGCCGCATCTTGAATTTAAGCCGGATGTGGTACACTGCCACGATTGGCAGACCGGCATGATTCCCGCGCTGCTCAAGATTCAATACGCACACTTCCCGTTCTATCAGGATATGAAGACCTGCTATACCATCCACAACCTGCAATATCAGGGCGTATTTCCGATCAAGGCCGTCCAGGATACGCTTGGGCTGGGCGACAGCCTGTTCACCGCCGACAAGCTCGAATGCTACGGCTGCGCCAACTACATGAAGGCCGGTCTGGTCTACTCGGATGAGCTGACGACGGTGTCCCCGAGCTATTCGGATGAAATCCAGACGGCGTTCTACGGCGAGCGTCTGGACGGTCTGCTGCGCGCGCGCAAGGATCAGCTTTCCGGCATCCTCAACGGCATCGATGTTGACGATTACGATCCTGCGAAGGATCCGCAGATCTACGCCAATTATGATCCCTATCATCTGGGCGGCAAGGAATACTGCAAGCAGGAGCTCCAAAAAGAGCTTGGTCTGAACGTAGATCCCAACGCGCCCATCGTAGGCATCATCTCCCGCCTCTCCAACCAGAAGGGGCTTGATCTGATCGAATGCGTCATCCGCGAGCTGATGGATACCGGCATTCAGATGGTCGTATTGGGTATGGGCGAAGCCAAGTACACCAATCTCTTCTCTTGGGCGGAGAGCGAGTACCCGGGCCGTCTGGCCGCGCGCTTCGCAATGAACCATCAGCTGGCGCATCGTATCTATGCGGGCAGCGATATGTTCCTCATGCCCAGCCAGTTCGAGCCCTGCGGCCTCTCCCAGATGATCGCCATGCGCTACGGCTCCGTGCCGATCGTGCGCGAAACCGGCGGTCTGCGCGACACTGTGCTCTCCTACAACAAATATACCGGCGAGGGCAACGGCTTCTCCTTCTTCAACTACAACGCGCACGACATGCTTCATACCGTTCGCCGCGCTGTTCACTATTACAAGAAGGAGCGCGAGGTATGGTACAAGCTCATCGTGCGCGGCATGACCGGCGATTACAGCTGGGCTTCCTCTGCCAGAAAGTATCTTGAAATGTATCAGCGCCTTGTCCGCCCCGTCACCGAGTTTTCGCTCACCGCAGAAGCGCTGAAGCAGGACGTCCCGGCAAGCAATACCGAACCCATCGCAGAAGCGCCCGCCAAGCCCGCGCGTGCTCCGCGTAGGAAAAAGACCGAGGAAACCCCTGCTGCCGAAGTCAACGAACAACCCAAGCGCGCCCCGCGCGGAAGGAAGAAGACCGAGGACGCCGTCAAAGCAACCATGGCCGAGGAAACGCCTGCCAAGCCCAAGCGCGCCCCGCGCAAGAAAAAGGCCGAGTAAGGCTCATCTTCCAAGCGTTGATCATCCTCGAAAATCAGGCCTTCGGGGGCTGTCAAGCGAATGCTGAACATTTCAAAAAGCAATTCTTGAAGAATCACGGACTCTCTCGAGTTTAAAGCTCTATGAGCGTCGGAGCTCTGCCCCAACGCCCCGTCAAAGGGCTTTCCGTTCGCCGTTTGAATACCTGCGGGCGCATATTCTTCGTTTTTGCTTGGAATGTCGGAGTTCTTCGCTTGACAGCTCCCGTTTATCTCTTCTTTCAGCGCGCTTCATTCCTTGATCTGCATATAAGGAGATCCCCATGACCCATTCTCATTCCAATTCGTTCTTTTGCGCCATGTTCAAGCTTTTTCAGCGACATGCATCCGTCTTCGCGCTGTTAGCCGTGCTTGGGGGTGTCGTCGCCGCGCCCTATCTGATTCCCGAGAACCCGGACAGTCCCATTTTCCGCTCCGGCGTCCTTTCGCTTGCGCTGCTTTCAGCCTGTTATTTTCCGTTGCGCGACGCATTCAAACAGACCGACAGCCGCACGCTCGTCTGCAGTCTGAGCTGGGGACTGCTCTTTGCCGTCGCCTTGAGTCTTGGCTCCGAGCTGTATGTTTATCGCGGTATGCTTCCCGGCATGGGCAGTATGCTGCGCCGTCTGGCCGTACCGTTAATGTCTGCGCCGCTGTTCGGCGGTTTGGCGGCGCGCGCCATGCTCGCCTCCCGCGCGCTGCGCGCCGGCAGGTGCCGGATCTCCTTCGGCGTTTTTTGGGTGTCCATCTTCCTATGCTGGACGCCCGTGCTGCTGGCTTACTTTCCCGGCATGGTCAACTATGACTTCATCGGGCAATACAGCCAGCACACTTCCGGTGTCTATACCAACCTGCATCCGCTGCTGCACAGTCTCCTATCCAACGGCATCATCACGCTGGGCGAAATGATCCATAGCCGCACCTTCGGCATGCTGCTCATGTCCCTTGTGCAGATGGCTCTCTTTTCCGGCGCGCTGGCCTACGCCTGCGTCTTCGTTCAGAAACGTGGAGCCGGCTTGGTCAGCCTGTTTTTCATGACGCTCCTCTTCGCGCTGCATCCCATCTTCTCCGTCATGTCTGTGTCCATGACCAAGGACACACTCTTTGCCGCAGCCGTGCTCATGCTCTCGCTCAAGACATATGAGCTCATCGAAGCGCCGGATGTATTCCTTGGCAGCGCAAAGCAGTGCGTGTGCTTTGTGCTGTACGCTCTGTTTGCCGGCATGCTGCGCAACAACGGACTCTTTGCCCTTGTGCTCCTTTTTCCGGGCATTGTGTTGAGCGTGCGCACGCTGCGCCGTCGCGCTGTCGGTCTGCTCGGCCTCACGCTGGCCGTCATTGGCGTGACCACGGCGGCCCTAAACCTCGCCTTTTCTCCGACCTCCAATCCTTCCTTTCAATTCTACAGCATTCCGGCGCAGCAGCTTGTTCGCGCCTATCAGAGCGGCAAGCTCGACGAAGAAACGAAGGCTGAAATCCGCAGCTGGTACGTCGATGATGCAGGGCTTATCGTGCATAAGCATCTCGCCGACAGCGCAAAGGGCTATCTGGATCGTTCACGTATTGCCGAAAACGGCACTGAATTCATGGCGCTCTGGAAGCGTGTCGCCAAGGATTGCCTGCATGAATATGTCGAAGCTTTCCTGCTGCTCAACATCGGCTCATGGTATCCCGATGATCTGAGCCATTCCACAATCTATCGCGCTGTCTCATGGAACGACAAGGGCTATTTGCAGACGCATGAATTCGATATGTCGGAAGAGGGTTTCTTTCACACCAGCCTGCTCCCCAGCGTGCGCGATTTCTATGAGCAAGTCTGCCGCCGCAACAGCTATCAGAAATATCCGCTGATCTCCGTCCTTTTCTGCACGGCCACGCCGTTTTGGGCGCTTCTGTTCGCCTGTGCGCTGCTGGTCGCCCAGAGGAAAACAGCGTTGTTGACCGCTGCGCTCAGCGTGCTGGTGCTTTGGCTTTCGTATTTGTTTGGCCCGTGCACGCTGCCGCGTTATGCGCTCCCCTTGTTCTGCCTTGCACCGCCTTTTCTGGTCTCGGCGCTGAGCTCGTCAAA
>CAZACG010000031.1:0-9367 GCA_964483645.1 uncultured Oscillospiraceae bacterium
CTCAATATGCTCGCAGGACATTGACTTTACCCTTGCCAGAGAATAAACGTCGATGCCTGCATCAACAAGGCGCTGATGCCCTGTCTGACACGCCTTTTCAATCACGATGCCTACGCCGCCAATGCGCACGCCTGCCTGCTTAGCCAGCTCCAGCACGCCGAAAGCCGCCTCTCCGCTGGCAAGGAAATCATCAATCAGCAAGACATTTTCGCCCGGCTCAAGGAATTCCTTTTTCACCGTCAATTCGTACTGCGTTCCCTTGGTAAAAGAACGGACAGTCGTCTGCAGCAAATCGCCGGTCATAATTTTTGAAGTCTGCTTCTTCATGATGACCAGCGGAAGCCCCAGCGCCAGAGCCGTAAAGGAAGCCGGCGCAATTCCCGAGCTTTCGATCGTCACAACGCGCGTAAAACCTTTATTGGCAAAATAAGCGGCAAACGCATCGCCGACTTCTTTCATCAGCGCTACATCAACCTGATGGTTCAGAAAAGCGTCGACAAGCAAAACATCCTCATTGATCGCCTTTCCCCTTTGAAGAATCGCTTCTTTTAACTTCTGCATAGCGCTAACCTTCCTCTTGTGATGTTTAAAGCCTATTGTATCGCATAAAGGAGCCGTCTTCAAGCTTTTTGCACACTTTTTATCCGTTTTAGTAAAACTGACCGCTTTTTAACCCGCAATCCAGCTCATTTCGGAGATGTGGATATAAAGGCGGAAACGCCTTACAGGTTTCGCAGGGGGCATGCATGCCAAGAAGCTCGCTGCATGTGACGACCGTCCGCAGACAGATATCAAGCACGGCATCAAACGCGGTCAAACGGGCGCATTCAGCCGATACAATCCGAATCTCGGCGCCTCTGCGCACTGCGCCCACGCAAGGCACAACGCCGCTGTCTATCTCCACGCTTCCAAAGCCCTCTGCACTGCGCCCTACGGCGTCAACCACCCGGCAAATCAAGGAGATGCTCAGCCTTTCTTTGCCGCGTTCTCGCAAAACCGTTCGGATATCCGACGCCTGTACCCGACTAAGGATCAACGGATAACACAGCTCGCAAGGCAGTCCGTCTATACAGAGCATTACATTCAAGCGAATGTTCTCCCGCTCACTCATGACAATTCTCTCAACAAGGTACTTTGCATCACAATCACATGGATCATCCGAGGAAAGCATTCGCTCCCGTGCGGACCATGCGCAGGGGCTCATATGATGACAATTCGGCGTCCTTCTCAAGCCCATCCCTCCCTTGCCTAAAGCAGGCTCCATGTATCTTACGCCGAAAGCAGCGCAGATGTGAACCAAAAACTCTTTCATTAAGGCTTCAGGAGACTAATCGATGCACCGCCTTTTTTAGCCGCCATATGCGCAAAGATCGTTTAAAATCCTTTGATGCAGCGCATTAAAGAGCGCGTTTTCATCTTCAAAATCCGTCCAGTCAAACCATTGGGTTCGCTCGTCGCGCCTGAACCATGTCCACTGACGCTTAGCATATCTGCGAGAGTTCTGCTTGATCAGATCCACAGCACGCTCCATGCTCATCTCTCCATGCAGCGCGCTGACGATCTCCTTGTATCCAATCGCCTGCATAGCGCCGCCTTCTGCACGCGGCTGAACGCCGCTGCGCAGCAGCTCTTCAACCTCTTGCACAAGTCCTTGCGCCATCATCTCATCGACGCGCGCATTGATGCGTGCATACATCTGCTCCCTCGGCATGGAAAGCCCGTATACCAGTACGTGATAGGGACCCTCGCGCCTTGCTTCATCCCCCTGCTCACTCTTGGCTCTGCCGGAGGTTTCATAGATTTCCAGCGCGCGGATGACGCGCCTGACGTCGTTGGGATGCAATTGTTTAGCGGTAACAGGATCAACCTGTTCAAGCATGGCATGCAGCTTTTGCGCGCCGTTTGTCTCCAGCGCAATGGTATGAAGTCTATGTCTGAGCGCTTGATCTGCGCCATTGTCCCCCAGTCCCATTTCGTAGCTGATTGCCTGTAAATACAGACCGGTTCCCCCAACCAGAATCGCTTTCTTATTCCTTGAAAGAATGTCCGCAATCGCTTCCATCGCTCGATCGCGGTAGGCGGAAACCGTGAACAATTCCTTTGGATCGGCAATGTCAATCATATGATGCGCAACAGCTGCCAGCTGCTCCTCGGTCGGCTTTGCCGTTCCGATATTCATGCCGCGATAAATCTGCATGGAATCCATGGAAACGATTTCCGCATCGAGCGCCTTGGCTAAGCAAATGCCCATCTGTGTTTTACCGAGCCGGTCGGCCCAACCAGCGCCAGAATCACCGGTTTGATGCAGGACACCTCCCATTTTTCGTCAGTCATTGATTCTTCTGAAGCGTTTTTCCAGTTCCGTCCTCGTCAGCGTCACTATCAGCGGTCTGCCGTGAGGACAGGTCGGCGGCGAATTCGTCGCCAGCATTTGAGCAAGCAAGGGCTCGATTTCCTCCATCGTCAGCTTATCGCCGCCCTTGATCGCCCTTTTACAGGCCATCTGCAGGATCGCATCGCGGCGCTTTTTCTGCGTGGAAAGCACGCGCAGCTCGCCGAGATGATCGACCATCTCAAGAAACGCGCTCCTGCTTTGCGGAACACCCAATACATTGGGAACCGCAAGGAGCTTATACGCATGATCGCCGAAAGGCTCAATCTCAAAGCCGGCCTCTCGGATTTCCTGAGCATATTGCTCGATTCTTGCGCTGTCCTGCGGCGTAACCTGCACGATCTGCGAAACAAGCAGCACCTGCGAACCCCCGCCCCGATCGATCTCCTTCATCAGCTTTTCATAGAGAATTCGTTCATGAGCGGCATGCTGATCGATCAAAAGCAGCTGCTTGTCGTTTTGCAGAATGATATAGGTGTCAAATGCAACGCCCACCATCCGATAACCCGCAAGCGGGCCGTCACTGCGGCTGTCAGCCGCCTGTTCGAGCATGGATTGCTGCTCGGCTTGAGCGTTCTTCTTCTGCTCATCGGCGGCTTCTGGAACCGTTTGCGCAGCTTCCGTCGTCTGTGCAGTTCTCCGGGTATCCTCGCCAAGGGGCTCACGCTCTTCCCGCTTGTCCTGAATGCCGACACGAATTGTCGCCGTTCCGGGAACGACCGATTCACGAAGCGCTGCGCCGCCGAAATACTGCGTTACAAAGGATTTAAATGCTTCCTGCTGCTTAGACTCCGGCATAACAGGCGGCTTCATCGTTTCCTGCTTGACTTCGGACGCCCGAGCGCCGACCGCATCGTCTTCTTTTTCCGACACGGCAGGCACAGACACAGCAGGCTTCAACGCACCATCTACCGAAGAAGCACCCTGCGTTTCCCGCTTAGCTTCTGCCAGACCGTCCGGCGTATCCGTTTCTATGACGCGTACGACGCCCGGCTGAAACACATCTCTCTTGCTGTCCTGCGTAAGCAGAAGCTCCGGAGCGCCGGAGAGCATGGATGAGGCAAAGGATGCTTCGACTGCATTTTTCACATGCATCCCAATCAGCTTTTCATCGCTGAAGCGAACTTCCAGCTTGTTGGGATGCACATTTACGTCCACCATGCCTACTGGCATGTCAATATTCAGCACGCAGATCGGATAATGTCCGATAGTCACGCGTTCGCGGCAGCCCTCCTCAAGCGCCAGAGAAAGAAGCTGACTGCGTATGGTTCTGCCATTGACAATAAAGGTCTGCCGACCCCTGTTTGATCTGGCCTGCAAGCCCACGCCAACAAGGCCGGAAACTGCAATTGCGCCTTCAGATTTGACGGGAACCATTGCATTGGCGCATTCCCGTCCGTAAAGGCAGAAAACCGCGCTTCTAAGCTCTCCGTTTCCTGAGCTTGAATAGATCTGTTTGCCGTTATGAATCAGTCTGAAGGAAATCTCAGGGTGCGCCAAGATGAGCTTTGCAATCGCATCGGCGACTCGCGCGGCTTCGGCAACAGGCTTCTTCAAAAACTTCAAACGAACAGGCGTATTGTAAAACAGCTCCTTGACGACGATCGTCGTTCCCTGCGGGCTTGCCGCCTCTGTAATGCTCTTGATGACGCCGCCTTCAACAACTGCGCGTGTTCCCGTCTCCTCAACTACGTTCCGCGTCGTCAGCACAAGTTTGGAAACCGCCGCAATAGAGGCAAGCGCCTCTCCGCGAAAGCCCAGCGTATGCAGATCAAACAAGTCCTCCGATTTGCGAATCTTGCTGGTTGCATGACGTTCAAAGGCAAGACGTACGTCCCTCGCGGGAATACCGCGGCCATTATCGGTCACACGCAGATAGGAAATGCCGCCATCGCGTATTTCGACGGTAACGCAGGTCGCTCCGGCATCAAGGCTGTTTTCAACCAGCTCCTTCACAGCGGAAGCAGGGCTTTCCACCACCTCGCCCGCTGCGATTTTGCCGATGATTTCCTCATTGAGCCGAATAATCGGTCTGTCCTGCATGCGTGCTTCCTCCTGTCATCGCCGGTTATATTCTGCGCGCCTTTTCCTTTAACGTAAAGAGCAGATTCATCGCGTCAATCGGCGTCATGGACATCACGTCGATCGTGCGCAGTTCCTCAATCAAATCCATCGCCGGGGATTCAAACAGACTGACCTGCGTGGGCGCTCTGTCTTCATCAGAACCCAGAATATTCTGTCCAATGCTGCTGTTTTCCGAATTGTTGGTTTCAATTCTGGCCAGAATCTCCTGCGCGCGCATCAGCACAGGCCGCGGCATGCCGGCAAGACGCGCAACATGAATGCCAAAGCTCTTATCCGCACCGCCCCGCTCAATCTTTCGCAGGAAAATAATGTCCTCACCGCGCTCCTTGACGCTGATACGGTAATTGACCACACCGGGCAGCCGCCCCTCCAGCTCGCTAAGCTCATGGTAATGCGTTGCAAACAGCGTTTTCGCTCCGATTTTACCGGTATCCGCCAGATATTCGACAACAGCCCATGCAATGCTCAGTCCGTCAAAGGTGCTAGTTCCGCGTCCGATCTCGTCAAGCACGATGAGCGATTTAGACGTTGCGCTTCGCAGAATATGCGCCATCTCATTCATTTCAACCATGAACGTGGATTGACCGCTCGCCAGATCATCCGAAGCACCGACACGCGTAAAGATTCTATCCACAACGCTGATCGTAGCGCTGTTTGCCGGGACAAAGCTTCCCATATGCGCCATCAGGGTAATCAGGGCGACCTGCCGCATATAGGTGCTCTTGCCCGCCATATTGGGACCGGTAATGATGAGCATGCGATTTTCATCGCCATCCAGCAGGGTGCTGTTCGGCACAAACTGCTCGTCCCCGCCAAGGCCCTCTTCCACAACGGGATGCCGTCCGTTTTCGATGCTGATGACGCCGTCTTCCGTCATCTGCGGGCGGACATAACGATTTCGAACCGCCGCAATCGCCAAGGAAACCAGCGCATCCAGCGTCTTCAGCGCAGCGGCTGTTTTCTGCATACGCGGAATCTGCTCGGATAGGAATTCGCGTATCTCCACAAAGAGGCTCTGCTCCAAACGCACAGACTTTTCCTGCGCGCCCAGCACGGTCTCCTCAATTTCGTGGAGCTCCGGGGTCATAAATCGCTCGCAATTGGCAAGCGTCTGCTTGCGCGTATAGCGATAAGGCACCTGCTCATAGTTGGATTTGGTGACTTCGATATAATAGCCGAATACCTTGTTATACTGAATTTTCAGATTCTTGATGCCGGTCAGCTCTCGCTCCTTCGCCTCAAGCTCGGCAATCCAGTTGCGTCCATTCTCCGACGCTTCGCGATACTTGTCAAGCTGCTCAGAATATCCGTCACGAATATAGCGTCCGTCGCTCATCAGCAGCGGCGCTTCCGGATTGACGGCGCGCTCCAGAAGATCGACAACGTCCTCAAGCGGCTGCAAATCGGAAAGCAGCAGCTCGAGCTGACCTTGGGGCGCGATTTCAGCGAGCGCCTCGCGAATCCGGGGAACATGGGACAGCGAATCCTTGAGCGCAAGGCAGTCCTTGGCGTTGATGGAGCGATAGGAAATCTTGCTGAGCAGGCGTTCAATATCGTATACGCCCTCCAGCTCCTCACGGATCAAATCAACAGCCATATCGGCTTGAGTCAGCTGCGCGACCGCGTCAAGCCTTCGCTCAATCTCTTCCTTAACGGCCAGCGGCTGCTCGATAAAGCTTCTGAGCATGCGTCCGCCCATCGCCGTCGACGTATAATCAAGAATACCAAGAAGCGTTCCCTTCTTCTGGCGGGAACGCATGGTCTCAGTCAATTCAAGGTTGCGCCGCGCCGTATGATCCAGCATCATATAGCGTTTATCATAATACCGTTGAATACCGGTCATATGCTCAAGCGCATTCTTCTGCGTCTCTTCCAGATACTTCATCAGCGCGCCCGCCGCACGCACGCCTATCTTCATCTCCTCAAGCCCGAACGACTCAAGGGATTGAACGGCAAAATGTGAAAGCAGCGCAGCTTTTGCCTTGGAATAATGATACGCCGCAGCATCCTGAATGCCAACGGGCAGCGAAGTCGCTCCCTCCGGAAGCGGCGCGTTGGCGATGATTTCCTTGGGCGAAATACGCACAAGCTCATCACCAAGGCGCTGCGCAGCTTTATCAATCTCGTATACGAAGAATTCTCCCGTGGATACATCTGCAAAGGCAATGCCGCCGCGCGTTCCATCCAAGCATACGGAAAGCAGATAGCTGTTCCTGCGCTCGTCCAGCATGGATTGCTCAATCACCGTACCGGGTGTAACCACGCGCACAACGTCGCGCTTGACCAATCCCTTCGCGGTCGCCGGATCTTCCATCTGTTCGCAAATCGCGACTTTATATCCTTTTTCAATCAAACGGTTGATGTAGGTGTCTGCGCTGTGAAAGGGCACGCCGCACATGGGCGCACGCGCTTCAAGTCCGCAGCTCTTCCCCGTCAGCGTCAATTCCAGTTCACGAGAAACGAGCTTGGCGTCATCATAAAACATTTCATAAAAATCGCCAAGACGGAAGAACAGGATCATGCCGGGATACCTGTCCTTCGTTTCAAGGTATTGGCGCATCATAGGGGTCATCGCCATGCTTTACCCTCCGTAACTCTCCGTTATGGCCTTTCTCAGTGGCAACCGCCGCAGCTGCCGCAGTTGCCGGAGCAACCGCTGCTTTCGGCAATCTCGCCGGTAATCATAAATTCCAGGATCTTATTGACCTGATCCATCACCTGAGAAAACTCCTGACGGGCGGTCGTCATGGCCTGAGCAGCGGGCATCTCGTTGATTTTCTGCTGAAGCTCATCCATTTCCTTGCCATAGGCGGCCATCTGCTCCGCATCCGGATCCTCGGTGCACATCAAATCTCCCAGCGCCTTCTTGACCTCAAGATAACGCGCCATCGCATCGGTAATCGCGCTGTCGCTCATAGCAGCCGCCTCCGCGGTCTGCATGTTCTTGTACTCCTCGGATTCAACAATCGCCTGTCCAAGCGCCTGCGCGCATTCCGTAATCTTGCTCATTCTCATATCCTCCTAAAATCTTTATATTGTCTTCTCGCCCGATGGGCGCGTTAAACCAGTTCTCCGCGCAGCGTGCTTTCACCGCAGGAGGTGATTTTCACGCGCACGATCTGTCCAATCAAATCCTTGCTTCCGGGGAAATTGACGGTAATGTTGTATTCGTTCTTGCCGGCTATCTGGGTTTCATCCCGCTTGGACGCCTCCTCCACCAGTACGCTGTGTATCTGGCCGATATAAGCCTTATAGCGTTGATGCGTCTTTTCCTTCTGAATGGCAATCAGCTTCTGAATACGCTTAGAAGAAACCTCCTCCGGAATCTGATCCGGCATATCCGCAGCCCTTGTCCCTATACGCGGCGAATAAATAAAGGTAAACGCGCTGTCGTAGCCAACCTGCTCAACCAGGGAGCAGGTATCCTCAAATTCCTCCTCGGTTTCGCCCGGATAGCCTACGATCAAATCCGTCGTCAGACTCATATCCGGCACCTTACTGCGGATTGCCGCAACGCGCTCCAGGTACTTCTCCCGTGTATACTTCCTGTTCATTGACTGCAAAATGCGATTATTGCCATGCTGAACGGGCAAATGCAGCGAATGGCAGATATGCTTTGAGGCTGCAATGACCTCAATCAGCTCATCTGAGATGTCCTTGGGATGGGAGGTCATAAAACGAATACGTTCAATGCCCAGCTCATCCAGCTGATGAAGCAGCTGAGCAAAGCTGATTTCGCCTTCCACATCAAGCCCATAGGAATTGACGTTTTGTCCAAGGAGCATGATCTCCTTGACGCCTTCTTCTTTAAGCTGACGCGCCTCCTCAAGAATGCGCGCAGAAGCACGAGAACGCTCGCGTCCGCGCACGTAAGGCACGATACAATACGAGCAGAAATTGTTGCAGCCGTACATGATGGTGATATACGCATGATGCGCGCTGCTGCGGCATACGGGCAGTTCCTCCGGGATGCTTCCGTTTTCATCCTCCACAACCTCAACCACACGGCGGCGTGTCTTAACTGCCTGAAGCATCAAATAAGCAAAGCGATAGAGGTTATGCGTGCCAAAGGCCACGTCCACAAAAGGATACTGACGAAGAATCTGCTCGCCCATGCCCTGCTGCTGCATCATGCAGCCGCACACAGCCACCATCATCTGCGGGCGTTGCTTTTTAAGCTCCTTCAGCCACACGACGTTGCCCAGCGCGCGTCTTTGCGCATTCTCGCGAATACAGCAGGTGTTAAAAATGACAAAATCAGCGGTTTCCCGGCTCTTCGCCGGTTCCATGCCCATCTCATGAAGCATGCCCGCAAGCTTTTCGCTGTCATGCGCATTCATTTGGCAACCATAGGTCACCACGCAATACGTATGCGGACGATCATCCATGGCCGCAAATTCGCGCATCCATGCTTTTTGCCGGAGGATTTCCTCCTCGGGCAGCTCAAGCGCCTGTGTTCTTTTCATACTCTCATTCCTTTTTAAGCTTTACAGCACCTTGCGGGATCTGCAAAGCGATACCCATTTGCTCGATATCGAATTTCTCAGCATGCCGACCGTTGGCTGCAAGCGCGTACACATCGCAGCCGCTTGTATTGACATAGCCGGAAAGCGCAACGGCTGTCTGGGGCGCACAGCGCACCACAAAGGGACCGCGCTGACCGCTCAATGCCATGCGTCTCACCTGACGCAGCGCACGTCGGGCCGTTTCTTCCCCGGAAAGCACTTCTCCCGTACCGGAGCAATAGCTACACGACACATGCATCTTCTTATGCAGCTGCGCATGCACGCGCTTACGCGTCATTTCCATCAATCCAAGATGAGTCAGCCCATACACCTTCACCTGCGAGCGATCCGCTCTGACGCTGTCGCGCAGCGCGCGAACCAGCGT
>CAZACG010000032.1:0-9281 GCA_964483645.1 uncultured Oscillospiraceae bacterium
GCGTTTCACCCAGACATCCACGCACCGGATGGAGAATATCCGCGACTGGTGCATCTCCCGTCAGCTTTGGTGGGGACATCGCATTCCTGTGTGGTACTGCGAGGAATGCGGAGAGATGATGGTTCTGCGTGAGGATCCGAGCTGCTGCACCGCCTGTGGTTCTAAGAATATCCATCAGGACGAGGATGTGCTGGACACATGGTTCTCCTCCGCGCTTTGGCCGTTCTCTACGCTGGGGTGGCCAGAGCAAACCGAGGATCTCAAGTATTTTTATCCGACCGACGTGCTGGTTACCGGCTATGACATCATTACCTTCTGGGTTTCCCGCATGATCACCATGGGTATTGAGGGAATGGAGGAAACGCCGTTTAGCACCGTGCTTATCCACGGCCTTGTGCGCGACGCGCAGGGACGCAAGATGAGCAAATCCTTGGGCAACGGCGTAGATCCTCTGGAGGTGATCGACCAGTACGGCGCGGACGCGCTCCGCTTCTCGCTGTCCATGGGCGTGTCTCCGGGCAACGATATGCGCTTTTCCGCCGATAAGGTCGAGGCAGCACGCAACTTTGCCAATAAGATTTGGAATGCGAGTCGCTTTGTGCTGATGAATCTGGGCGAGAGGGCGCAGAACATGGAGGGCAAGACGTTCTCCGCAGCCGACAAGTGGATTCTTACTCGCCTGAACGACACCATTCGCGAGGTGAGCGACCACTTTGAAAACTTCGATCTAGGCATGGCCGCGCAGAAAATCTACGATTTTGCTTGGACGGAGTTCTGCGACTGGTATATTGAGCTGGCGAAGGTGACCTTGAACGGTGAAAACGAGGAAGCCCGCAATGCGACCTGTGCGGTGCTGCGCGAGGTGCTTATTGCGCTGCTCAAGCTGCTCCATCCGTTTATGCCCTTTATCACCGACGCGGTATTCCGTTATATCCCGGCGACTGAGGGCAGCATTATGCTCAGCAGCTGGCCGGTCGCTGTGGACGGCTATGATTTTGACGAGGCCGCCCGCGAGATGGAGGGCGTGATGGACGTCATCCGCGCTGTGCGCAATCTGCGGGCAGAGATGAACGTGGCCGTCGGCAAGCGCGCGCATCTGATTGTGCGCCCGAAGATGGGCTGGAAGCACGCTATGCAGGGCGCGCAGGAGTACCTCAGCCGTTTGGCGTGGGTGAGCGAGATGACGATCCTTGAAGATGCTCAGGCGGCTCCGGGTAAGACCGTTGCGGCGGTTTCCGAGGCAGCGGAGCTGTTCATCCCGTTGGGCGATCTGGTGGATCTGAACAAGGAGATCGCGCGTCTGACCAAGGAGCGCGACGGCGTGGAGCGCGATATTCAGCGCGCCGAGGGCAAGCTCTCCAATCAGGGCTTCCTCGCCAAGGCGCCGGCGCAGCTGGTGGAGCAGGAAAAGGCGAAGCTTGAGGTTTCCAAGGATAAACTGGTCAAGCTCGACGCGCGAATTGAGGAACTCAAGAATATGTGATATCAACGCCCCTTTCGAACCGGCTTCGCGCAGACTCCGACAAGAGAAGACATCGCCGCTTCGGGTTCGAGGCGGGGATGCGCTTTGACGGATGGAGCGGCGAAGCGGACGGAAGGGTGCGCTTGACTGGGAGGCATTGGGATGACCGAACAGGAAGCGATTGCGAAAATCCATAGCGTTTATCCCTCCGGCAAGAAGGAGGGGCTGAGCAACATGCGCGTGCTGATGGAGCGTCTTTCCGATGTGCAAAATACGCTGCCCATGGTGCATGTGGCGGGAACGAACGGAAAAGGCTCCTGCTGCGCGATGATTGAGCGCGTGCTGCGCGAGGCCGGATATAAGACCGGCCTGTATACCTCGCCGTATATTGAAGCCTACAACGAGCGCATCAGAATCAACGGCGTGCCGATTGAGGGCGATCAGCTTGCCGCGCTGGTGGAACAGGTATGGCCTGCGGTGGAGGATTGCCGCAGACAGGGCATACAGGTGACCGAGTTTGAGCTTGGCACGGCGCTGGCCTTTTCCGCCTTCGCGAAGGAAAAGGTGGATATCGCCGTGATCGAGGTCGGCTTGGGCGGCAGGCTTGATCCGACCAATATCATCACGCCGCTTGTGTCAGTCATCACCAGTGTGGGCATGGATCACATGCAGTATCTGGGTGGGACGATCAGCGAGATTGCGCTTGAAAAAGCGGGAATTATGAAGCGCGGCGTGCCTGTTGCGCTGGGACAGCAGGAAAAGGAAGCCTATGGCGTGCTGATGTCGGCAGCGAAGGGGCTGAATATCCCCGTTTATGATCCGGATGCGGAAAACGTCGTGGAGACGAGCCAAAGCATCACCTTTGATGTGCGTCTGCCCGGAGAGACGATCAAGGGGTTGACGGTTTCCCTGCGCGGCAGACATCAGGCAGAAAACGCATGCGCCGCGCTGGGCGCGCTTTGCGTGCTGCGCAAAAAAGGTTATCGCATTTCGCAGGAGGCGATTCGCAGCGGTATGGCCAAGGTTCGCTGGCCGGGACGGCTGGAGTATTTTGGACATATCCTTCTTGACGGCGCGCACAACGATCCGGGCGTGCGCGCGCTATGCGCCTATTGCGACGCTTGGCTGCCCAAGGAGAAGACCGTGCTGCTCACGGGCATGCTTGAGGATAAGGAAACGGAGAAGATGGTCGCGCGTATCGCGCAGCGTGTTCACTGTGCCGTGGTGACGCAACCTCCTGTGCCGCGCGCTATGGCGGCGGAGAAGCTTGCGGAGCGCTTTGAGGCGCAGGGGCTTCGTGTTTATGCCGAAGCGGATATCCAGCGGGCGCTGGCGCAGGCGCGCTCCATTGCCGGACCGGAGGGGACGGTGCTTTGCGCGGGTTCGCTGTATCTGATCGGGGCGCTTCGCACGCTGCTGCGCCGGGAAAAGGAGTTTCAAGATGTCATCTGAGATGGAATTCAACCATGTCAGCGTCATGCTGCATGAGACGGTCGACATGCTTAACGTTCGTGAGGGCGGCGTGTATGTGGACGGCACGCTCGGCGGCGGCGGGCATAGCGCAGAGATTCTGCGCCGCCTGAAAGGTACGGGGCATTTGTATGGCATCGACCGCGACAACGACGCGCTTTCCGCCGCGGCGGCGCGCCTGAATGGCGCGGGCAATTTCACGGCGATCAAGGGCAATTTTCATGACGTCAAAGCCCTGCTTGCCGCTCGCGGCGTCACGAAAATCGACGGCATGATGGTCGATTTGGGCGTGAGCTCCTATCAGCTGGATACCGCCGAGCGTGGCTTTTCCTATCATGCCGATGCGCCGCTGGACATGCGCATGGATCAGGAGCAGAGCCTGACGGCGGCGGAGATTGTCAATACATGGGATAAGGCGGAGCTCACGCGTATTCTGCGCGAATACGCCGAGGAAAAGTGGGCTGCGCGCATTGCGGATATCATCCTTGAGCATCGTGCCGAGAAGCCACTGGAGACGACGGCGGATTTGGTCGCCTGCGTGGATGCGGCGATTCCCAAAAAAATTCGCATGCAGGACAGCGGACACAGCGCGAGACGAACCTTTCAGGCGCTGCGCATTGCGGTTAACGACGAGCTAGATCCGCTCAAAGCGGCGCTGTGCGATATGGTCGAGCTGCTTGCGCCGGGCGGAAGGCTGGCTGTGATTACCTTCCATTCGCTGGAGGATCGCATTGCCAAGCAGACGCTGCGCACGCTGGCTAATCCCTGCACCTGTCCGCCGAGGATTCCCGTATGTATCTGCGGAAAGAAGCCGCAGGTCAAGGTGCTCTGCGGCGGGGGTGTAAAGCCGAGCAAGGAGGAGATTGCGGTCAACGCGAGGAGTCGAAGCGCAATGCTCAGAGGCTGCGAAAAGCTGTAGGAATCCGCTTTGTAACTCAAGAAGCTGTTGGGAGAGAAAACTACCGTCAGGGTACGCTTCGCGCCCTGACTGCTTTGAGGGAATGGCTTCACCATAAACCGTTGGGCTGCCAAGGGACTTCGCTCTCTTGCCCTATATTCACTTTGCGCTTATGGATGGTATCTATCTGAGAAAAGTATGAGCTATGCAGCATTCGCTGGACAGCTCTCATCGTTATAAGCCGCTGCGCAAGCTTTTGCTGCGTAAACGCGGCTTTTTTTTGCATGCCGGATATGGTATAATGCTGTCAATGATCAGCAGGAGGAAAAGCCATGCCCCGTCTTTACGTTGTTGCCACGCCGATTGGCAACCTTTCCGATATGTCCGAGCGCGCTCTTGAGACGCTCAGGAGCGTCGATTTGATTGCGGCGGAGGATACGCGCGTCACGCGCGCGCTGCTCAATCACTTTGGCGTCACAACGCCGACGATCTCCAATCATCAGCATAATGAGGAGCACAGAGCTTCGCCGATCATCGAGCGCATGCTGGCGGAAAATCTGTCCGTAGCGATTGTGACTGATGCGGGTACGCCCTGTATCAGCGATCCGGGCAGCGTGCTTGTGCGCGAAGCTGCGGTTGCGGGCATCGAGGTGCTCGCCGTGCCGGGGCCGACCGCTATGGCCGGCGCGCTGTCAGTCAGCGGCTTTGATACGCGGGAGTTTGCTTTTTACGGATTTCTGCCGCGAGGCGGAAAGGAGCTTCGCGAAAAGCTGCTGTCCATGAAGGCGAGCGGCGTGCCGGTGGGTGTTGTGCATGAGTCCCCGCACAGGGTGATTGAGCTGGTGCGCAGCATTTGCCGGACGCTGCCGGGATGCAGAATCAGCGCGTCCTGCGATCTGACCAAGCTGTATGAAAAGACCATTCGCGGCACAGCGGACGAGGTGCTTGCCATGCTGGAGAGCAACGAGAAAGCTGAGAAGGGCGAGTATTGCTTGGTGCTTGATATGAGCGAGGTGAGCTTGCCCGAGAAGGAGAGCATGACGAGCGCCAGCCTGGAGGCTCAGCTCTTTGAAGAACTGATGGCCGGCTGCGACTGGCGGCAGGCGAGCGAGATTTTGATGGAGCGCGGAGCGAAGCGAAACGATGTGTATCGAGCTCGCACGAATGTACAGCATTTTTTGGAGAGCATGCTTGAGGAAGAGACGGATGAATGAGACCCTTCGGCTTTTGATGGAGCGCAAAAGCGTGCGTGCGTATGAAAAGCGGGAAATCCCCGAGGAGGATGTGCAGCACATCCTTGAGGCCGCCGTGCAGGCGCCGACTGCGGGCAATATGACGCTCTGGACGGCCATTCGTGTGACGGATCCGGAGAAGAAGCAGGCGCTGGCTGCGTCCTGCGATCATCAGCCTTTTATCGCCGTTGCGCCGCTGGTGCTCGTCTTCTGCGCAGATTATAAGCGCTGGTTTGATGTGTTTAAGACATTGGCGCTTGGAGAGGAATTGAGAAGACCGGCAGAGGGCGATTTCCTTTTGGCTTGTGTGGACGCTGTCATTGCAGCGCATGCCGCCGTGACCGCCGCCGACGCGCTGGATTATGGTTCCTGCTATATCGGCGATATCATAGAGAACTGCGATGTGCAGCGCGAAATTCTCGGTCTGCCGGAATATGTCAAGCCGATATGCATGGCTGTCTTTGGCGTGCCGACACAGCAGCAGCGCGAACGCAGCAAGCCCATGCGTTTTCGGGTTAGCGATGTGGTTTATGAGAACACCTATCGGGCAGCTGATGCGGATAGGGTGAAGCAGATGCTGAGCGAACGTCAGGGGCTGGAGGGCGAAGCGTTTGAACGCTGGCTGACGGCGTTTACCAAACGTAAATGGAACTGTGATTTCAGCCGTGAAATGTCCCGATCGGCAAAGCAGATGATGGAAGAATGGAACGCGGGGAAGTAAGCGGCGCGGATGGAGCGACGCAAGCGGAAAATGCGCGGTCGGAACTGTAGAACGAAGAATCCGGCAGTTTAAGCCCAATATTCTTATCCTGTTCTCAGAATCAAATAATCCATAAGCGCGAAGCGAATATGGGGCAAGAGAGCGAAGCG
Organism: uncultured Oscillospiraceae bacterium; assembly: GCA_964483645.1. Lineage (GTDB taxonomy): Bacteria > Bacillota > Clostridia > Christensenellales > Aristaeellaceae > Ventricola. Next base: position 5,933 of record CAZACG010000032.1, read on the forward strand.
TTACCCGACGGTGGACGCTCTAAAGGCTTGATTTAATTTGAGAGTAGCATTAGAAAACAAGCGCAAGCACTATTCGGTTTGGTCAAGCTTGCGCTTTTATAGTCCCTCAATTTGAAATGCTCTGTATTCATCGGACAGCTCCATCGGTGTGCAGAACGCATAAGAATTGAGAAGACCGGCAGAGGGCGATTTCCTTTTGGCTTGTGTGGACGCTGTCATTGCAGCGCATGCCGCCGTGACCGCCGCCGACGCGCTGGATTATGGTTCCTGCTATATCGGCGATATCATAGAGAACTGCGATGTGCAGCGCGAAATTCTCGGTCTGCCGGAATATGTCAAGCCGATATGCATGGCTGTCTTTGGCGTGCCGACACAGCAGCAGCGCGAACGCAGCAAGCCCATGCGTTTTCGGGTTAGCGATGTGGTTTATGAGAACACCTATCGGGCAGCTGATGCGGATAGGGTGAAGCAGATGCTGAGCGAACGTCAGGGGCTGGAGGGCGAAGCGTTTGAACGCTGGCTGACGGCGTTTACCAAACGTAAATGGAACTGTGATTTCAGCCGTGAAATGTCCCGATCGGCAAAGCAGATGATGGAAGAATGGAACGCGGGGAAGTAAGCGGCGCGGATGGAGCGACGCAAGCGGAAAATGCGCGGTCGGAACTGTAGAACGAAGAATCCGGCAGTTTAAGCCCAATATTCTTATCCTGTTCTCAGAATCAAATAATCCATAAGCGCGAAGCGAATATGGGGCAAGAGAGCGAAGCGTTACCCGACGGTGGACGCTCTAAAGGCTTGATTTAATTTGAGAGTAGCATTAGAAAACAAGCGCAAGCACTATTCGGTTTGGTCAAGCTTGCGCTTTTATAGTCCCTCAATTTGAAATGCTCTGTATTCATCGGACAGCTCCATCGGTGTGCAGAACGCATAAGACGGTGCTTAAAGGACGAGATTTTTCCGGGGGCGCGCAGAAGCTAGAAAAAAGATGTAAAGTCACCTTGACATCTGCTCGGGCTTGTGTTATTCTATAGATGTAAAGCAAGCTTGACTTTTACGAAGGAGATCAACATATGACCAATCGACTGGAATGGCTTCGAAAGCAGCGCAGTGTGCGCCAAGAGGATTTGGCGCAGGCGCTGGGCGTGTCGCGACAGACGATCATTTCACTGGAGAAGGGGAAGTACAACCCGTCTTTGGCGCTGGCGTTTAAGCTCGCGCGCTACTTTGGGCTGCCGATTGAGGAAATCTTTGACGATTCGGATGAAAGGCAATGAGGAGGACTCTTATGAAATGCAGACTGACTGAAAAGAAAAACATGACGGTGATGCTGATCATCGGCATCATCCTTGCCGTGGGCGGCGCGATTGCCGCGTATCTGCTGCCCGAGGAGCAGCATATGCTCACGCGCGTGGCGGGTATGGCGACCGGCGCAGGTACGAGCTTGGCAGTCATGGCGGCGGCTGTGCTGATTCGCCGCGCGGTGATTGGCGAGGAGCGCGCCAAGGACGGCGAGCTGGCCATGAACGATGAACGCGGGCTGACCGTGGCCTATAAGGCTCAGAATGTAGCGGGGATTGCGGCGATGCTGGGCGTCGTTTTGCTGATGATCGTGGCTGTCCTGCGCGGCGATGGGCTGTATATGCAGCTGGGCTGTGCGGTATGCATAGCGATTGCGCTGATTAAGCTTATCGCGTATTTTATCTATAATCGGAGAATGTGAAATTTCATCCTCCGCTGTGCAAAGCCCTCTGTTGTGCGTTATAATAGAGACAGTAACGCAGAACAGGGGGCTTTATTATGCTTGACGTCATCCGCGAGGAGAATTATGAGCAGACCATGCGCGAGGTTGTCGAGCCGCAGCTGGCGGCGCTTCGCGAGGAGATCGACATGCCGCTGTCGACGGGCGGCACGATGCATGCGGAGGTTTACGAGACGAAAGGGGCAAAGCGGGCGGTTGTGATTCTGCACGGATACACCGAATCGGGCGAAAAGTTCCGCGAGATGGTCTGGTACTTCATCAAGGCCGGATGCAGCGTCTTTGTGCCGGATCACAGAGGACATGGACGCTCCGTGCGTCAGGTTGAGGACGCCTCCATCACGCATGTGGATCACTTTACCGATTACCTGCGTGATCTTGAGGAGCTGATGGAAAAGATCGTGCTGCCGCGCACGCAGGGGCAAAGGCGCTTCCTCTATGCACATTCGATGGGCGGTGCGGTGGGCGCTTATGCGCTGATTGCGCATCCGGAATGGTTTGACCGCGCGATTCTGACTGCGCCGATGATTCGCGCCGTCATGCCCATGCCCGCATGGCTGGTGAGGCTGATGGCTGCGGCGGCTCGGTTTGTAAGCAAGGAGAAGGTGCGCATCTTTATCGCGCACCCCTTTGATCCCGCGCGTGAATATTACGAGGGCTCGCATTCCACCAGCCGCGCGCGCTATGATTATTACCAGCATAAGAGAGAGACGACACAGTGCTTGCAGAACTGCTCCCCGAGCTACAGTTGGGTCGGCGAGGCGGCGGGCGTGACGCGCTATGTGCTCAACCCCGCCCATGCGGCGAAGATTCAAACGCCGCTGCTGCTGTGTCAGGCTAAGCAGGATTCCATCGTGCATCTGGCCGAGCAGGAGAAATTTGTCTCGCTGGTCAAGGGCGCACAGCTGCGCAGGTTTGACACAAAGCACGAAATCTACGGCTCGAAGGATTCGATTATGCGGGAATATCTGGATACGATTGAGGAATTCTTCATGAATGCATAAAGGAGAGAATGATATGCAAAAGATTCGCTATGCCATCATCGGCACCGGTTGGAGAGCAGAATTTTTCGTGCGCGCAGCACTCAAACTTCCGGAATTGTTTGAAGTTACCGGCGTGATGAGCCGCACGGAGGAACGCGCGAGAGAGTTTGCCGCGCAGTTTGGCCTGAAGGGATTTGTCGACCTTGACGAGATGCTGAAGACCAAGCCGGATTTTGTCATCGCCTGCGTCAAGCGGGATACCATGGTTAAAATGCTGACGCAGCTGCTTGAGCGCGGCATACCGGCGCTGGCGGAGACGCCGCTGGCGGCGAACATCGCAGAGCTTCACGAACTCTATGCCGTACAGCGCAAAACGGGCACGCTTTTGCAGATGGCAGAGCAGTACTTCCTCTGGCCGTCCCATCAGGCGCGCAGGGCAATCATAGACAGGGGATATCTGGGCGATGTGCATGCGTGCGAGCTGTCGCTGGTACATGACTATCACGCCATCAGCCTGATGCGCTTCTTCCTTGGCGAAGAGAACGGCAAGGTCGGCATCCGTGCGCGCAGGGTCAAAACGCCCGTGGTGGTCACGGGCGGACGCGGCGGC
>CAZACG010000033.1:0-9246 GCA_964483645.1 uncultured Oscillospiraceae bacterium
GGATCGAATATCTGGATGCGAACGGCCTTGTCACGCTGAACGAAGAGGGCTATGCGGCCGAGCTGTACAGCTTTGACGATGTGGGACGCACAATCCTTGTGGCTTATCTGGATGCCTCGGGCGATGCAACGGCTGCCAAGGACGGCTATGCGCAGATTGCCTATGCATACGATCGCTATGGCCATGTTTCAAAGCAGACCTATCTGGATGCCGAAGGAAACATGGTGGTCGGAATGGAAGGCTACGCCTGTGTGCTGCTTGAAAATGATGCCGGCGGCGCAGCGTTGAAGGAGACATATCTGGACGAACGCGGACAGCTGACGCTCATTGAGGCCGGTTATGCCAGTGTGGAGCGCGAATATGACGCGATGGGCAACATGACGCGCGAGCGCTATCTGGATCTGAACGGGCAGAGCGCGGCGCTTCAGGATGGATACAGCGAGATCGTGGCGGAATATGACGCCAAGAATCAGCGTGTTCGTGAAACCTACTATGACATGAACGGCTCGGTGACGCGTAGCGGCGAGGGCTATGCGGCGAGAGGCTTTATCTATGACGAGCGCGGACATGTGAGCGGCGAGCAGTATTACGATGAGACAGGCGCCGCCATTGTCAGTGCGGAGGGCTATGCATCCGTGCGCTTTACCTACAACGACGCCGGTCAGGTCGTGACGGAACTGTATTATGATCTGGAGGGGCAGCCCACCGGCAGCGTGAACGGCTACGCGCAGACGCGCTATGCGTATGACGATGTGGGCAGGGTTTCCTCCGTCGCTTGGCTTGATGCTGAGGGACAGCTGACGATTGGTACGCAGGGCTATGCTCAAACGATATACAGCTATAACGCGCATGGCGATGTGGAGGAAGAACGCTATCTGGATGCGCAGGGGAATGCGGCGCTGTGCGTGCAGGGCTATGCCGCCGTACGCAGAGATTACGATGATTACGGCAACGTAACCTCGGTTTCTTATTTGGATGAACAGGGAATCACGACGGTATCCGCTTTGGGTTATGCGCAGGTGAGGACGGCGTATAACCGCTACGGGCAGCAGACGGATGTGCTGTATCTGGATGCGCAGGGCAATCCGACGCCGATCGCGGAGGGCTATGCGGCTGCGTCCTTTGTCTATGACGAGCAGCATCGCTTGACAGGCGTTGCCTATGCGGATGGAACAGGGCGAGCGGTGCTCTGCGCGCAGGGCTATGCGGGCATGGACGTTTGCTACAACGAGCAGGGCGAGATACTGGCTCAGCGCTATTACGGCGTGGATGGTAAGCCCTGTGAGAATGCGCAGGGCTATGCCGCTGTACAGTATGCATATGATGCGGCGGGGAACTGTACGCAAACGAGCTATCTGGACGCCGCGGGAAAGCCGACGGTCACGCAGAACGGTTTTGCGTCCGTGGTTTATCTCTATGATGGACAGCGCAGGAAGACCGGAGAACGCTATTATGATGAAAACGGCCAGCTCATGCTCGGCGCAGACGGCGTGGCCGGTACGGATATGGCGTATGACGTTCACGGAAGGCTTACCGCCCTGTCATATCTGGACGCGGACGGCCGGCTGGTGATGAGCGCGGCGGGCTTTGCAAGGTTGGAATATGCGTATGACGCCTATGGCCGCGTGACGTCCGAAGCTTATTGGACGCAGGACGGCGCGCCCGCCACGCTGCCCGCCGGCTATGCGAAAATCGAATACACGTATGACGCCTATGGAAACCGTACCTGCGTGCGCTATCTGAACGCATGGGGCGTGCTGTGCAAGAGTGAGGAAGGGTATGCGTATATGGAATGCGCATACGATCAGGTGGGCAATATGATCAGCCGCCGCTATATGACGGCGGCAGGTACGCCGATGCGCATGGAGGATGGTTACAGTGAAGTGCGCTATACCTATGACGCGCGGCGCAACTGCATCCGGGAGGAGTATTGGACAGCCGACGGCGTGCGGGCGATTCACAGCGGCGGCTATTCCTCCGTAACCTACGGCTATGATGCGCTGGGGCGAACGGTTTGGGTTCGCTATCTGGATATGGTCGACGCATATACCGTCTGCAAAGAGGGCTATGCGGGCGTGAACATGGCTTACGATTCCCTTGGACGTATGACACAGCTTGGCTATGTGAACAGCGATGGCGGTGCGTTCATTTGCAGCGACGGCTATGCGGCCGTGCTATATACCTATGACACATATGGCAATGTGACGCTTGAGCAGTATGCGGACGAACAGGGCGTATGCGTGGATACCGTTTACGGCTATGCGCAGGCGGCGTTCAGCTATGACCGATTGGGCCGTCGGACGAAGAGTCTCTATCTGGATGCGAAGGGCGAAGCGATCATGACGACGGACGGCTATGCGGCCGTTCGGTATGCGTATGACGCGAAGGGCCGCGTTGTGCGCGAGGAATACCTGAATGAAAAGGATGCGCTTTGCGTAACATTTGACGGCTATGCCGTGGCGGCGTATACGTATGATGAGGGCGGAAGCCTTCTGTGTGCGGCCTATTATGGTGCGGACGGCATGCCGTGCATTACCAATGAAGGCTATGCCGCTATTGTCTATACCTATGACGCGCAGCGCAGGAGGATAAGCGAGCGTCGCATGGATGCAGAAGGACAGTTGGCGGGCGATGCGCTGGGCATGGCGGGCATGGACTATGATTATGATGCAAACGGGAACATCGAATCGGTGGTTCAGATCGGCACAGATGGTGCGATGATGACCAACGCGCAGGGCTTTGCAAAGATCAGCTATACCTATGACGCATACGGTAATCGCACAGGCACGACGTATCTGGATGCGCAGAACGCGCCAGTGATGATCAGAGAGCTTGGCTATGCGCGCGCAGAGCGCGCCTATGATGAGGCGGGCAACTGCACGATGGAATGCTTCTATGACGCGCAGAATCAACCGTGCGCCGGCGCGGACGGCTATGCGCGCATCGAGTATACCTATGACCATCAGGGCAGCCTGCTGCGCAGACAGTATCTGGATACGGCGGGCAGGCCGGTGCTGTGCGGTGGCTATGCGGCGGTCGAATACACCTATGATGCGATGAAGCGGCTGATCCGCGAGGAATATCAGGGAGTCAACGGCTACGCGGTGCTGCTGTCGACCGGCTATGCGGGCGTAAGTTATGGGTACGATACGCGCGGACGGCAAACCTCCATACGCTATCTGGATGTGAACGGCGAGTTGGCCACCTGCACGAGCGGCTATGCCGGAGCGGACTTTGTCTATGATGTGTACGGCAGGCTGTCGTCCCAGACCTATGTGGACGCTTCCGGCGCGCCATATACGCGACCGGAGGGCTTTGCCATCCTTGCTTACGCCTATGATATGCGCGGCAATGTGACGCAGGAATCCTATCTGGATGCACAGGGCGCGCCGGTGGATACGGAAATGGGCTACGCGCAAATTGTCTGCGCATACGACAGCTTCAGCCGTGTGCTTAGCCGAACCTATCTGAACGCGCAGGGCGAGGGCGTTTTAAGCAGTCTGGGGTATGCGTCGGTTTCCTACGCCTATGATCGATTGGGACGCATGATCAGCGAGCGCTACATGGATGAAAACGGAGCGCCGCAGCTGCTTTACGGCTGCTATGCGCAGAAAACGTATGCATACGATGCGCGCAGCAATGTGATTCGTGAGACGTACGGCGATGCGGACGGTCAGCCCGTCTGCGTTCCGGCGGGCTACGCGATGATCGAGTTTGATTATGACGCGCGTAATCAGGTTACGGCGATGCGCTATCTGGATGAGAACGCCGCTTTGACGCAGGGTGAGGGCGGGTTCGCAAGCGTATGCTACAGCTACGACGATATGGGACATCTCACGGAGCAGTATTTCCTGGACGAGAACCGGCTCAGGACGGTCTGCGAGGACGGCTATGCTGCCCTGCGTTATACCTACGAGGCCGATCTTTGTACGCTTGAGGCGTACTATGACGAGCAGGACAGGCCCTGCTTGATTGAAGGCGGCTATGCGGCGATTCGATATGCGTATGACGCTGCGGGGCGCGTTGCGCTGCGTGCCTATCTGGATCGCGCGCACATGCCGGTGATGATCTCCACGGGATACTCGCAGATTGAATATGCCTACGACGCCAAGGGACGCGAAACGCTCAGGCGTTATCTGGATACTTCGGGTAGCCTGATCAATCTTCCCGCAGGCTATGCGGTGGAGGAGATTGCGTGGTCGGAGGATGGGCTCACGCGCTGGGAGCGTCGCTATAATCGAAAGGGCGAAACCTGCATGCAGACGGACGGCGCATGGGTGCTGCGCCTGACGTATACGTCGGGAAATCTGCTTGCGGAGCGCGCATATCTGGATGAAAACGGTCAGTTGATGCGGGGCGATTCGTGGTTTGCCATGGCGCGCTATGAGTATGACGAGCTTGGCAGACAGACGCGGGTTACCTATTATGACGAGCTGGGCGCTGCGTGCGAATCGGGCATGGGCTATGCATCTATCCAGACGGTGTATGACGCGAAGGGCCATATCATCCGCCAGGCCTGCTTTGATACGGCGGGCAAGCCGACGCGCGCCAAGGTGGGCTTTGCCGCGCAGGAGTTTACCTATGACGCAATGGGCAACCAGACCCAGCAGCGTTTCTATGACGAGAATGGCGAGCTTCTGGTTACCGACAGAGGTTATGCCGTGATGGAGACGGTCTTCGACGCGGCCGGTCATCTGATTCGCGAGACGTATTTTGACGAGCGTATGCAGCCGCTCAACGGGCGCGACGGCTATGCGGGCGTAGAAATGGAATACGACGGGCAGGGCAACCGAACCAAGGTCACTTATCTGGACGGACAGGGGCAGCCTGCGCTGTACCTGAATGAATATGCGACCGTCGCGTATGCCTATGACGAGCGGAGCAACCTGATTTCCGAGTCGTATTACGGCAAGGAAGGGGAGCCCGTGCTCAACGGCGGCGTTGCTTTCTCGGTTACCTACGTCTATGATGAAAGCGACAGATTGAAGGAGATGTGGTTCATCGGGCTGGATGGGCAACGCATCAGCCCGAACACAGGCTTCAGCGGACAGCGCCTTGAATACGACGAGCGGGGGAACAACACGAGAATCCTCTATCTGGACAAGGAAGGCAATCTGACGTTTACCACCGCGCGCTACGCGCAGGTCGCCTATGCCTATGACGAACGCGACCGCCTTGTGCAGACGTCATATTACGATACGGACGGCGAGCCGATCATCTGTTCGGACGGATATTTCAGGGAGTGTACGGTTTACGATGAGCGCGGAAACGTGATTGAAGCGCGTCATGAGAATGTGCAGGGCGAAATCTGCGACTATGCAAGGCAGTACGCCATGGTGCGCCAGAGCTTTGATGAGCGCGGAAATCTTGTGTGCACGGCGTATTATACCGACGCGCAGACCTATGGCAGAAGCGCGAGCGGCGCGGCGATCATCGAGCGCGAATACGACGAGAACGACAATCTCGTGCGCCTGCGCTATCTGGACGCCGACGAGCAGCCCATGATGATCGCAGAGGGCTATGCCGCCGTTGAGATGCAGTATGATATGAACGGGCATCTGACTGCGGAGCGATACCTTGACGCGCAGGACAGGAGCGTGGAGACCAAGGAGGGCTATGCCGGCGCGCAGTATGTGTGCGACTGGGCGGGCAGACCGGTGGAGATCCGCTATTTCAACGCCATCGGCCATGCGGTGAAGCAGAGCGGCGGCTATGAGGTCAAACGGATGGAATACGACGTCAACGGCGCGGTCTGCTACGAGGCATACTTCATGGCCAATGGAGAGCCCGCGCTATGCATGGAGGGCTACGAGGCCAAGCGCATCACCACGGACAGCAAAGGACGGGCGATCCTTGAAATGTATCTGGACGCTCGGAACCAGGCGACTGCGGCGGCCAACGGCGCTTATCAGGCGCGGATGACGTACGACGATGAAAACCGCGTGCTGACCCGGACGTATGAGAATGCCGAGGGGCAGGCGTGCGCGACAAACGCGGGCTATGTACGCGTGCAGTACGAGTATGATGGCTACGATCGCGTGCTGGTCGAGTATTATCAGGATGCTTCCGGCGCGCCGATGGCCTGCGCGGAGGGCTATGAAGCCAAGCGTTATACCCGCGATCTGCTCAACCGCGTGACGCAGGAGACCTATCTGCTTGCGGACGGAGAGACCAAGACGGACAGCAGCAAGGGGTATGCCAGCGTATACCGGGAGTATGACGCAAACGGAAACGTCGTGCAGCTGATTTACTACGGTGCGGACGGCTTCGGCGCGGCCAACGAAGAGGGCGTAAACCGAATCGAGCGCGAATATGACGCAAACGGCGAGCCGGTTTCTGAAAAGAAATACGATTTGAGCAGGAATTTGGTCAAGTAACAACGAAAATGACGAAATATGGATTCCAAGAGAACAGGAGTGAATGCAATGGAAGAGGAAATGGGACTGTCCATTGGCGATATCCTTAAGGCGCTCAAGCGCAGATGGATTCTGATTGTCGTGATTCCGATTATCGCGGCGCTGGCGGTCAGCTACTATGTCGGGCATAATACGGTGGATGTATATACTGCGCAGGTCAAGCTGTATACGCTCTTTGATTACGTAGACAACACGGGAACCACGCGCTATGATCTCTCATCGAGCGCATACTTTGTCAGCGACTATCAGGAGCTGATTCAGACTAACGAGGTGATGAGCGAGACGTGCGAGCGGCTGGGCTGGCCGGGGCTCCCGGCGGGAACCTCCATCAATGTCAACGCCGTGGACGATACGCGCCTGCTGACGATCAGCGTGACGACGCTCTCTCCGGAGATGAGCATGCAGCTGGCCAATATGCTGGCGACCGTGTTTACCGAGTATGTGCATAATCTGCTGCAAACGAATTCGGTGCGTATTGCCTCCGAGGCCACGCTGCCGACTTGGCCCTCCAACAGCGGCCGGGGCAGCATGGCGCCGATGGTGTTTCTGGGCACGATGGCGCTGGTGATCGGCGCGATTGTCGCTCTTGAGATGCTCAATACCAAGGTGCGCGCGGACAGCGACGCGGACATCAAGTATCAGGTGAACGTCCTTTCCCAGATCAGCTCCTATAAGAAGGAGATGAACAACTTCCTCAAGCAGAGAAGCCGGAAGGGCAACCTTTTGCAGGACATGAACGAATACACGAAGGAGTGCATCAAAAAGCTGGCGCTGAACATCGAGTTTGCCTCTATGGGCGAGCCGCTGCAAACGCTGACGGTGACCTCCACCACGCCCAAGGAGGGCAAAAGCTCCGTCGCGCTGATGCTCGCCTGCGAAATGGCGGCGCAGGGCAAGACGGTGCTGATCGCGGACATGGACTACCGCTCTCCGATGATCGGTCGCTATCTGGGCAGGCGCAACAAGAAGGACATCCTTGACTATATGAACGGCAGCGCGAAGCTGGAGGAGGTCGTCTCCCGCACCGGCACGCCCAATCTGTTCTTCATGGACAGCAATCATCACATTGCGGTCAACGCCAATCTGGAAGCCTTTGACCGATTCAAGCAGGAGTGCATGGAATATTTCGATCTGGTGATCTTCGATACGGCGCCGCTGGGGCTGTTTATCGACGCGGCTTCTCTGGCGGCGAAATCGGACGGCACGCTCTTGGTCGTCGCGGACGGACACGTAGAGGGCAAGGAGTTTAAGAAGGTGCTCGAGCAGCTTGCGCGCGTCAAGGCGAACGTGCTGGGCATCGCCTTCAACTTCGTCGCCCAGAAGGACAAGAGCTATTATAACCGCTACTATCATTACGGCAAGCATCATTCCTCGGAGCGCAGGCTGACCCGCGGCATCGGGAGCAAGAACAAGGACGAATGACGCTATGATTGATATGCATGTGCATATCCTGCCCGGCGTGGACGACGGCGCAAGGGACGAGGCGCAGAGCCGCCGGATGATGCGCCGAGCCGCAGAGGCGGGAATCACGCGGATGATCTGCACGCCCCATGTCTACAAGCCGTCGGATCAGGCGCGCAACCGAACGGCGGCGAGGCTCACGCGCCGGATTGGCATGGAGCATGGCGTCCGGCTGTCGCTCGGCTGCGAATTCAACTATCGCGCGCTGGCTCAAAGCGGAACGGCTGAGCTGGATGCGTTTGTGATGGGGCCGACGCGCTGCATTCTGCTGGAGCTGGGCGTCGAGCAGCTCATGCCGCGCTGGGAGAGCACGCTCAGCGAGCTGGGCGACAACGGCTACCGCCTCATTATCGCGCACCCGGAGCGATACCGCTACATTCAGCGCGATATCGGGCTGGCGCAGGAAATGTGCGCGCTGGGCTGCGAATTGCAGATTGACGCGGGCGGGCTTTTTGCGCCCATGCTGAGCGCGGAAAGGCGCACGGCGCGCAGGCTGCTGGGCGAGGGCATGGTTTCCTATATTGCCTCGGATGCGCACAAGGAGCAGGACTACGAGCTGTTTGAGAGAGCATACCAAACCTTCAAGGACGAATGGCCGAGGGAAAATCGCCTGACGCTGCTCATGGGAGAACACGGAGGAGAGTGAGCATGATGAAGAAAATGGCGCTGGCGCTGCTTGCGCTGTGCCTGCTGCTGCATGCCGCCGCGCTGGCGGATTACAGCATGCCCGTGGCGGATGACGCGCTCGACGCGGCGCAGGGGCTGGATACGCGCTGGATGAATATCCTGCTTATCGGCACGGACACGCGGGAAAAGTCGCTCGATTCCGGGCGCGCGGATACGATGATGATCTGCTCGCTGAATAAGGAAACGGGCGAGATTAAAATCACCTCGCTCGCGCGCGATACATGGGTGGAAATGGGCGAGAACGGCCATATGAATAAGCTCAACGCCGCGCATACCTTTGGCGGAGCGAACCTGCTCATGCAGACGATCAACCGAACATACGGCATGAACATTGAACGCTATGTGACGGTCAACTTCTATGGCATCTGCGATATCGTGGACGCGCTTGGCGGCGTGCATGTGCAGCTGGCCGGGGATGAAGCGTGGGCGATCAATCAGGGCGTGGAGGAGGAATACAGCTCCTATGGCGATGTGCAGGTGGCCAGCATCCCGCGCGAGGCGACCGAAGCGGAGCTTTGCGGTGTGCAGGCGCTCTCCTTCGTGCGCATCCGTAAGCTGGACAGCGATTTCGGGCGGCAGGATCGTCAGCGCAGACTGCTGATGGCGATGTATGAAAGGGTCAAGGACTGCTCGATTCCCGAGCTGATCGGCGTGGCGACGACCTGCATGAGCTATGTGAAGA
>CAZACG010000034.1:0-9218 GCA_964483645.1 uncultured Oscillospiraceae bacterium
ATGAGAACGAAATGAGCGATATTGAGCTGGAGAATGAACAGCTGATTAAGGATGTTCGCAAGGAAATGCGCCGTCTGGGCACCACCAATCCCGACGGAAAAAGCATCCCAACGCAGGAGGGCGGCGCAGCGAGCGGCTCTTGGGCAGGCGCAGCGGCAACGCATCAACCCAATACGGCGCAGAAAGGCGATTTGGCTGAGGCTCCGAGCGCCCCACAGCCTGCATCTACGCCGGAGCCGTGGAAAGGTCCGTACGGCTATGAGCTGCATTTTGAGGAGATGATTCTGGATTCAGAGCGCAATCTCAAGGTGTACAGCGGCCCCGGCGAAAAGTATTATCGAGGCGCAAACGGGAAAGCGTCTGTGTCCACCAACGATGTGATTTATGTTGCGGGCTGGGCGGGGGACTGGCTGCTGGTCAAGTATTGGACGAACGCAGGACCGTCCCGCGTGGGCTATGTGCATCGGTCCGGCCTGACCTGCGAGGTGGATGCGCCGGAGCTTGAGCTTGAGAAGCGCGAAGCAGTGGTGTTAGATGACTGCACGTATTCCGACGACCCGGAATTTAAGGGCAATGTCATCGGCGAGCTCAAGGCAGGACAGAAGGTGACCTTCCTCGGCGCGTATCGGCGCAATAGACAATGGGCGTACATTGAAACGAAGGTAAATGGCAAGTTCGTGCGCGCGTTTGTCTCGGCCTATCATCTCAGTGATGTGGAGGGAACGACGGATGACAAAAAGTGACGGAGAATGCATGGCGCATGTGCCGACGGAGATCGAGCGCAAATTCCTGATCGAGTATCCGGATACGGCGTGGCTGAGCGCACAGCCCGGATGCGGGAAGATGGAGATTGTGCAGACATACCTAATCAACGACGCGGGCTGGGAGGAACGCGTGCGCAGGAAGCGGGAGCAGGGGCGCGATCACTATGTGCATACGCTCAAACGCGGAAACGGCATCCGTCGGAAAGAGATCGAGGAACCGATTTCTCGCGCGCAGTATGAGGCGTTGCTTGAGCGAGCCGATCCCACATGCAGACAGGTGGTTAAGACGCGCTTTATGCTGCCAAGCGGCGAGCAGATGATCGAAATCGACCTCTATCCCGAATGGCGGGACAGGGCGATTGTGGAGGTGGAGCTTCGCGATGAGGCAGAGCTCATTGTCTTTCCCGAGGAAATCCGCGTGATTGGCGATGTGACTAACGAGCCTGCGTACAAAAATGCCGCGCTGGCAAAGCGAAAGTGAATTAGATCGTGCGCGCGTGTGCGCGCCGCTTCTCAAGCGGATTCCATGCCCCGCTGAGATAACAATGCAGGAACAGGACAAAGAGCAAAAGGTTATGCGCAATCATGCAGGCCCATGCGCTGACGAGCCCCATATGCAGCAGCTGCGTGCAGATGAAGGTGCCGAGAATGCGAACCAGCCACATACCCGCAATGTTAAACGCAAAGGGCTCTCGCGTCTTGCCCACACCTTGCATCATACCCTCGACGATGATAGAGAAGCCATAGAAAGGCTCGGAGACGGCGACCATGCGCAGAACCGTTGAACCCAGCGTGATTACCTCTTCGCTGGAGGAGAAAAGGCGCATGAGCGTGGGCGCGGAGGCAAACAGGCAAGCGCCTGAAAGGAGCATCAGGCCGATCTCAATGGGGATGAACATGGAGGATAGATCGCGCATTTTCTTTTGATCGTTTGCGCCGTACGCGTTTCCGGAAAGCGTGGCGGCGGCGGTCTGCATACCATAGCCGGGGATGTAGAACGCGGATTCGACCGTGTTGGCGATGGTATGCGCAGCCGTCGCAATTTCACCCAGCGAATTGATCATCGAGGCGAAGGCGACATAGCCAAGCGATGTGCCGAAACGCTGGAACATATTCGGCAGAGCGACGCGCAGGCAGGGGCGCAGAATGCTCATATCCGGGCGCAGACTTTGACCGCGCGGTGAAACCGTGGGATGACGCCAGAGCGCGACGGTGATGCATATGCCGCCCGCGAGAAAGGCGATGGCGCTGGCGATGGCGGCACCGATGACGCCGAGCCCCGCGCCGTACATCGTAAAGCGCATGGACAGAAGTGTGACGGTGCGCGTGGGATAGATCAGAAGGAAGTTGAAGACGACGTTGATGAGGTTGACCAGAACGCCGACTTTCATGGGCGTTTTGGTATCGCCGGCGGCGCGCAGCACGGTGCCGAAAATAATGCTGGCGGTACGAGGGAGCATTGGGATATAGAGAATGAAGAAATAGAGCGCGGAAAGCTCACGAATGCTCGAATCCACCTGCATAAGAGTGGGTACGACGCTGCTCAGAGACAGTATGAGCACAGTAAAGAGCGAGCCTACGACAAGAACGGCAAGCACGGCCTGCGAAACAGCGCGCTTGGCAGACTGCTCGTCCTTTGCGCCCAGCGCCTTGGCGATAAAGGAAAGGAAACCGACGCTCAGTGCGGAGATCGAGCTGCTGATGAGCCAGTTGACCGTGGTTGTGGAGCCTACGGCGGCTGTGGCTTGCGTACCCAGTGTGCCGACCATGGCCGTATCAATGTATTGCACGGCAGTTTGCATCAGCTGCTCAAGCATGGTGGGCCATGCCAGAGAGAGGATCACGGCGAGTATTTGTAGATTCCATCGGGTTGTCTTTTTGGACATGGGAGCATCCTCATTTCATCAAGCGCCGCCCTTGGCGCGTTCTTTTGTCATGAAGGCATAGCAAAGAAAAGCAGCTTAGCGAACGGTCGAGCGTTTGCCGGAGATTGCGTCGATATCCATGCGCAGGATATTGACTCGATCCATGGAAATGGAATCCACCCTGCGCAGCTTCAGCGCGGCGTCGCCCGCTGCTGTGTCGCCCTCAAGACCGCGAAACATAGCTTGAAGCGCGGCGCGTTTTTCCGTTTCGTCGGCAAGCTCGCGCATGCTGCCGTAGCAGATCACGCTTTGAAAATGGTGATGACACTGTCCGTAAGCATAGCCGTCGTCGCGCATGACGACGGCGCAGACGCGGGGATTGTGACGGATGGCGTCGAGCTTTTTCCCATCGAACCCTGTGTGGAAGTAAAGGCAGTTTTCCGCACGGTTATACCCGAGGCTCAGCGGCACGCAGTACGGCTCGCCATCCGGCATAACCATGGAGACAAAGGCATACTTCGCCTGAGCGATGGTTGCCCAGAGGGTTTCGGCGTCGTCGAAATTGAGATGCAGCTTTCGAGAATGATAGCGTTTGATTTCCTCGTCCTTCATAGGTATTCTCCTCTTGAGCATGAAATGCATGGCGGTGCAGCGGCGGCGAGCGCTGTATCCAGCGTGCCGTGCATGCGTGCCTGCATCATGATGAATTAAAAAGAGACCACCCGAACGGGTGGTCTCTTCATTTGGTGGTGCTTACTGGACTCGAACCAGTGACCCCATCGATGTGAACGATGTGCTCTACCAACTGAGCCAAAGCACCGCGTTGTTTTGAACGAGACATATTATAGCATGATGATTCGCGGCTGTCAAGGGTGAAATTGAAAATTCTTGAAATCGACAGCGGGGGATGCTGAAAAGAGCGATCGAGACGATTTGCGAGAAATAGAAGTTGACGGAAAGCATCGCGCATGTTACAATTTAAGATGGTTGTTTGTATATATACTTCAAGGATATTGAAATAGACGCGGGAGATCGGTGCAAAGAAGCGGGATCATCCGAGGAACATGAGGAGCACGGGCATGCGGAGCTTTCCGAATGGAAGCGAAGCCATGAACCCTGTCAGGAGGATGCATATGAAAATTGCCGTTGCCGGTATGGGATATGTGGGCGCGTCCATTGCAACGCTGCTGGCGCAGCATCATCAGGTGACTGCCGTGGATGTGCTGGCGGAGCGTGTGGACATGATCAACAGACGTGTGCCACCGATTGAGGATGAGATGATTGAACAGTTTTTTAAGACGAAGCAGCTCAATCTGACGGCTACGCTGGATGCAAGGGCAGCCTATTCGGATGCGGATTTTGTGGTGATTGCCGCGCCGACCAACTACGATCCGCAGAGAAACACCTTTGATACAGGCGCGGTGGAGAATGTGATTTCTCTGGTCATGCAGGCGAATCCCGATGCGATCATGGTCATCAAATCCACCATTCCCGTGGGATATACCAAGAGCGTGCGGGAAAAGATGGGCTCCTCCAATATCATTTTCAGCCCGGAATTTTTGCGCGAGAGTCGTGCGCTGTATGATAATCTCTATCCCAGCCGTATTGTCGTAGGTACGGATACGGGGGATGCGCGCCTTGTCAAAGAGGCCGAGACCTTTGCGGAGCTTCTGCGCGAGGGCGCGATCAAGCAGGATATCAAGACGCTCATCATGGGCTTTACGGAAGCGGAAGCGGTCAAGCTGTTTGCCAATACATATCTGGCTTTGCGCGTGAGCTTCTTTAACGAATTGGATACCTATGCCGAGGTGAAGGGGCTGAACCCTCGCGAGATCATCGACGGCGTGTGTCTGGATCCGCGTATCGGCGATCATTACAACAATCCGTCCTTTGGCTACGGCGGCTACTGCCTGCCCAAGGATACCAAGCAGCTGCTGGCGAATTATCAGGATGTGCCGGAAAATCTCATCGGCGCGATTGTGGAGGCCAATCGCACGCGCAAGGATTTTATTGCGGATCGCGTGCTTCGACAGGCGGGTTACTATGCCTATGACGAGGGCAATACCTATGATCAGCACATGGAAAAACAGATTACCGTCGGCGTATATCGGCTGACTATGAAGACGGGCAGTGACAATTTCCGCCAGAGCAGCATTCAGGGTGTGATGAAGCGCATCAAGGCCAAGGGCGCGACGGTCATCATCTATGAGCCGACGCTGGAGGACGGTACGACGTTCTTTGGCAGTCTTGTGGTCAATGATCTGGAGCGATTCAAGCAAATGAGCGATTCGATTATCGCCAATCGTTATGACAGTTGCATGGACGACGTGCAGGACAAGGTCTACACCCGCGATCTTTTCAGAAGAGATTGATGTGCTCAGCAATACATAAGTTGAAGGAGTTTATACCATGAACGATAAGCTGTTGCAGGTTTGCCGCGCGTTCTGCATTGAGGGCGATATGGTTTCGTGGGAGGAAATCAAGATCGGTAATGTGAACCGCACCTACAAGGTGAACTTCGTAAAGCCCGATGGCAAAGCGAAGTCCTATATGTTACAGGCGGTGAACACGTTTGTTTTCAAGAATCCCATTCAGGTGATGGAGAATATCGACAAGGTCACCGAGCATATCCATGCCAAGAAGCCGGGCGCTATCGCGCTGCACTTCCATCATACCAAGGAACGAAAGACCTATGTGTTTGATGAAAACGGATTCTGGCGACTGTTTAATTATATTGCGTCGGAGACCTTTAATACCTGCAACGATTTACAGGTTGTGCGCAGCGCGGGCAAAGCGTTTGGCGAGTTCCAGATGATGCTTGCGGACTACGACGCTTCGCAGCTCTATGAGACCATTCCTGATTTCCATAATACGAGGGCGCGCTACGAAAAGCTTGACGAGGATGCGGCGCAGGATCCCTGCGGCAAGGTCGGCGAGGTGCGTGCGGAGCTTGAATGGCTTTCCGAGGTGCGTGCGAAGGCCTGCGAGCTGACTGCGCTCTACGAGCGCGGCGAGCTGCCCATCCGGGTGACGCACAATGACACAAAGATCAACAATGTGCTCTTTGATAAGAAGACGCGCGAAGCTCTGGTGGTCATTGACCTTGACACGGTGATGCCGGGACTGGTTGGGCATGACTTCGGCGACGCGATCCGCTTTGCAGCCAATTGCGTGGAGGAGGACTGCCCGCAGTATGAGAAGGCACAGGTAAATCTTGAGGTCTTTGAGTCCTTTACGGAAGGCTTCCTGAGCCGGACTGCCGCGGCGCTGACGCGGCGGGAGATCGACACGCTTGCGCTGAGCTGCTTTGCGCTGACGGTCGAGCTGGCCGTGCGTTTCCTTGATGATTACATCATGGGCAGCCCGTATTTTAAGATTCGTTATCCCGAGCACAATCTGGTGCGCGCCCGCTGCCAGATCGCGCTGGCGAAGAACATGCTGGAGCATCTTGACGATATGCAGAAGATCGTCTGGGCCTGCGCGAAAAAGTATGCTTGAGGGCAATTTGGAAGTCAATATAAAAGAATCCCTTCTGAAAAAAGAAGGGATTCTTTTTGCTATATAGTAGGAAGTTGCGCAAAGTTGTGCGCAACGTGCACGAAGCGTCGGCGTGACAAAGCGAATTCCAACAAGCGGTTACGCCGCCTGCCGGAAAGCTGCTGTTATTTGCCCAGATACAGATGCCTTGGCAGTCCGCGGACATACATCGGCGTCAGCTCGGACTGAATCAGCGGAAGCGCGTAATCAAGGAATTCGCTCTTCATACGGTAATTCTCCCGGTCAATCCAATGCAGCGGAACGGTCTTTTCGTAATTGGCTACGTCGTGGATGTCATGCAGCTCCGTGATGCACTGATAGGGATCGTCGCTCAGACGGCGCAGAGCGACCATCATGCCGCTTTTGCCTTCAAATGCGGCGAATGCCGCAGCGCCGCCCACCTGATAGGCTTCGGTCACATCGGTGAGACTGGAAATATGAGCGGCACAGCGCTGCAATGTGGACAGCTCTACAGCGCGGGACTTGATGCCTAGCTTGCCGCCGATCAGGCGGGAGAGGTACTGCGCCGTACCGGTCAAATACTTGTGACCGAAGGCGTCTGTCTTGAGCGCATCATCGCCAAGCTCGCAGACATAACGCCCATCCGCTGCGCGCACGCCCTCGGAGACGGCGATGACAATGGACGGGGAATCCTTTTGGATGCGCTGGACGTGCGCAAGGAATGCGTCGGGGTCAAAGGCGACTTCCGGGAGACAGATCATGGCCGCGCCCTCGCAGTCAACATCCTCGGCCAGCGCGGCAGCGGCGGTCAGCCATCCGGCGTTTCGGCCCATGATTTCCACGACGGTCACGGAGCGGATATCATAGATGGTGGAGTCGCGAACGAGTTCCTTGATCGAAACGCCGATGTACTTCGCCGCCGAGCCGTAGCCCGGCGTATGATCGGTGATCATCAGATCGTTGTCAATTGTCTTCGGTACGCCGATAAAGCGAATATCGCTGTCGATCGCATCGGCATAATCGGAAAGCTTGCAGATGGTGTCCATGCTGTCGTTGCCGCCGATATAGAAGAAGTAGCCGATGTTGTATTTTTTGAGAATGGAAAAAAGCTGCTCATAGACGGAGGCGTCCGTTCTGAAATCCGGCAGCTTATACCGGCAGCTGCCCAGATAGGAGGCCGGGGTACGCTTGAGCAGTTCCAACTGCATGGGGCTGTCGAATTGAGCGGTCAGATCGACAAGCTCCTCGTTCAAAAGCCCCTGAACGCCGTGACGCATGCCATAGACGGTCTTTGCGCCGCATTTTGCGCAGGCGCTGAACACACCGGCGAGACTGGAATTGATGACGCTGGTCGGGCCGCCGCTTTGACCGACGATCGCGTTGAGTTCCATACAATTTCTCCTTTGTTGACCGTTGATAGCTGCAAGCAGCAAATGCAGATGCAGGACAGCGGTATTCTAACAGCCGCAAAACGCGACATTTTAAATATTATAGCATTGAATGTACGGAAGAACAAGCGTGAAAATCAGAGATCAAAGCGGACGGCGACGGCTTTGCCTAAAATGCGAACGCTGCGGGTCTCGCCTTCGCCGCCAATATCAATGGGCGAATAGGCGGGATTGGAGGGGAGCAACTGGGTAAAGACCACGTTGCCGTCGGTTCCGCGCAGACGGCGCACGTGCTTGAGCGTCACCTCATTGTCCAGCGCGATGGCGGCAATTTCGCCATCCTGCACGTGATCCTGACTGCGGATGAAGACTACGTCGCCGGAATAGATGCGATCGCCCGTCATGGAATCCCCCTGCGCGATGAGCGCAAAATCGCAGAGCAGGTCGTCCTCTACGGATACATATTCCGTGCCGTCGCCGGGCTTGTAAATCGGTTCGCCGCATGCGGCACTGCCCAGAATGGGAACACGTCGCCTGCTGCCGACGGGCAGCGCGCCCGCAGGAAGAAGCGGCTCTTCGCCGGAAAGCGCGGAGAGCGGGAGCCCCAGCTTTTCCGCGAATGCAGCGACGACGGATAGACGCGGGATGCGCTTTTTGGTTTCGTAGCGGCTGATGACCTGCTTCGTTGTCCCCAGAAGAGCGGCTAATTCGTCCTGAGAAAGACCGCGCTCTACGCGCAGACGCTTGAGGATATCGCCGAATTCCATAGAATCCTCCTTGTTGCTTTGTTTTTTCTATTATATCATAAGAGTCGCCAAATGCAACCTGTATGGGATTTTTTTTGAAAAAATGTCGCCAAATGGTTGACGAGCATCTGTTCGTGTGCTACAATGCCGATATCGCCAAACGGATGACATGGGCGCGCGGTGCATACCGGATGGTGATCGTATCTTTGCAAGGGATACTGTAAAAGTGGATGATAGCATTTTGAAAGTTGATAAAATAATGAAAGTTGTGGGAAAATATATCCAAATAAAATTCGAATAACAATAAAAATGGAGAGGAAAGGTCAATTTGTGTTTGGATGATCTGTTGAACATCCAAAGGGTGATTTTTACCGGATAGAACGGAAAGGAGATTGGATATGGCGGTAGAGAGTTCTGTAAATCAAATGGCTGATCTGGAAAGGCGCGTGCGCGCGCTGGAAGAGCAGCTTCGGCGGACGATTTGGAACGAACCGCCGCAGCAGGAACGGGAGCGGGTGCTGGTCGCTCAATACGGCGAATGCGTGGATAAGACGCGCGCAGCGTCTATCCTCGGTGTGACTAGGGTAACGGTGTACGCAATGCTGGCGGATGGCAGAATCCGAGGCGCTTGCGCGGGCAGAAAGGTGGATGTGCGCTCCATTGCGCAGTACCTGAACAGAACGACGAAAAAGGAAATGGTCAGCTAAGCGCTTGCCGCTGCTGAGAAAGAATACGGAGGGAATGAGAATGACACTGATTGAAGGACTGATTTTGTTTGGTTTCGGCGTGCCCATTGTGCTGCTGAGCTGTGCGTTTGTGCTCTGCGCGGGGTATATGCAGATGAAGGAGGACGAAAAGCACCCGGCGGCGTAAGGCCGGGCGGGTGCAATCCTGTTCTTCTACCAAAAGCCGGAGGGATGGGCGCGAAGCGAATCCTGACGGGGAGTTCCTCAAGAC
>CAZACG010000035.1:0-9172 GCA_964483645.1 uncultured Oscillospiraceae bacterium
GCTCATGACCTTCGGGGTGATGGGCAGCTCATGCCCCAGCAGATCCTCGCGCACAATCAGGATGACTACGCCCGCGGGCGCAACGTTCTTCTGCGCGCCGGCGTAAATCACGCCGAATTTGGAGACGTCGTAGACCTCGGAGAGGATATTGGAGGACATATCCGCCACCAGCGGCACGCTTCCGGTCTCGGGTACGTGATCATAACGTGTGCCGTAGATGGTGTTGTTGGTGGTAATATGAACGTATTTGGCGTCCGGAGAGAGCGTGTATGTCGGAATGTAGGTATAATTGTCCGCACGGGAGGAGCCTGCAACGACGACTTCGCCATACTTTTGCGCTTCCACCAGCGCGTTGTGCGCAAAGTTTCCGGAGTCAATGTAATCGGCCTTGCCGCCGTCCATCAGGTTCATGGCTACGGAGGCGAACATGGCCGTCGCGCCACCTTGAACAAACATGATCTTGTAGCCGTCCGGCACACCCATGATTTCCTTGAGATCGGCGACGGTCTGCTCAAAGATTTCCAGATACATTTTGGAGCGATGACTCATTTCCATGACGGACATGCCGGTACCGCCATAACACAGCAGTTCCTTTTGAACCTCTTCAAGCACCTCAAGCGGGAGCATGGACGGGCCGGGCGCAAAGTTAAAAACACGTTCCATCGAAAAAGTCTCTCCTTTCAAATGTCTGAAAGATGCAGGACATGGGCCGAATGCCATCATTTCAGAAGATTGATTGCTCCATTTTATCACGGAAATGAACAAGATTCAATAATGAGTTGAAAAAATAGATAAAGAGAAAAGCGTTTGGGAGCGAAAGAAGGCAACTGTTGTTTTTTGTACAAACGCGGCTTTGCGCATGTCGCGCGCGTATAAAAAGGCCGTCGGGCAAGGAAGCCTGAAAGAATGCCAAGCAAGCTTCCTTGGCATTTACGGTACTTGCCCGACGCGAAGGAAGCTTGCTTGGAAATATGGAACCGGGCGTCAAGAGGCAACCGGCAGTTTTTTGGAGCTGCAAAGCGCTTTGCGGCGGGAGCGGCTGCGTCAGGAAAGCGTGTCGATCCGCCGGATAAGACCGCCGACAGCGGAGAGCTTATCCTCAATGCGGCAGTAGCCGCGCTCGATATGCCCGGTTTCGTCGCTGACGAGCGTTTCGCCCTCGGCGCAAAGCCCGGCAAGGATGAGCGCCGCGCCTGCGCGCAGATCGGTTGCCTGAACGGGCGCACCGGTCAGATACGGAGTTCCCTCCACGACGGCGACGCGGTTTTCCACGCGGATATGCGCGCCCAGACGCGAAAGCTCAGCCGCATGCATGAAGCGATTCTCAAAGATCGTCTCCAGAAACACGCTTGTGCCCGGCGTGCGGCAGGCTACGGCCATCATCGGCGCTTGAAGATCGGTCGGGAAGCCCGGATAAACCATGGTGCGAATCTCAAAGGGCTGCTTGGCGCGGCCGAAAACCAGCAGACCGCCCGGCGTGTCCTGAATATGTACGCCCGCTTCGCTGAGCTTGAAGAGCAGGGAGCGCAGATGCTCCGCCCGCGCGCTGCGCAGAAGCAGCTCTCCGCCGGTAATCGCGCAGGCGCAGGCCATGGTTCCCGCTTCGATGCGGTCGACGATGGGCGTCCACGACGTGCCGTGCAGCGAGGAAACGCCCTCGATGCAGACGGTTGAGGTTCCCGCGCCGGATATTTTCGCGCCCATGGAGCATAGGAAGGAAGCCAGATCCACGATTTCCGGTTCCTTGGCGGCGTTTTCGATGCGCGTGGTTCCCTCGGCGAGCGTGGCGGCCATGATGAGGTTTTCCGTCGCGCCGACGCTGGGCATATCCAGATAGATGACCGCGCCGCGCAGACGGCCCGTGAGCGTCACGCCGCCATGGTCGAAGACAACCTTTGCGCCCAGCGCGCTCATGCCCTTGAGATGCTGGTCAATGGGGCGCTGACCGATGGCGCAGCCGCCCGGAAGCGGTATGCGCGCCTCGCCCAGTCTGGCCAGAAGAGGTCCCAAAACGAGCACGGAGGCGCGCATCTTGCGCACGTCCTCCTCATCCTGCGGCACCTTGAAGCTGTCGGCACGGATGATGAGCGCATCGCGCTCGTGTTCGACTGCGCAGCCGCAGGCCTCAATCAGCGAGCAGAGCGTGGAGACGTCTGTCAGCTCGGGCGGGTTGAGGATGCGCACGTCCTCGCCTGTGAGTAGCGCGCCGCACATGATCGGCAGCACCGCGTTTTTGGACGTGCTGATGGATATTTCTCCCCGCAGGGGCGGGCTTTCGCGTACCGCATAGTGCGCCATGAAAATCCCTCCGTTTGGTTTTTGCGGGAGCGGACCCGCCTGATGGCAGATTATGCCGCCGTCCTGCGATGTGTCCGCGTCGCCGCAGAAGGATTTTTTCCGCGCGGCGATCAGCTCATGCCCAGACGAAAAGAGAGACGGCGTCGCACTTTTGATTTTATGCTGGAAGCGTGCATGCGGCTGCGTCTGCAAAAATCGGCGCGCCGCATGCAGAAAAGGGCAGCGGCAAGGCGCTTCTTTCCGGGAGGAATTGCGCGCGCTGCCGAAGGAATGGCACGAATGAGAATCTGAAGGAAAAGGAAACTTTCGCGTCATAAATGAAGGAATTCATTCGTTTCTTTCTAAAAAAGGTAGGTGTTTTGCGCCGGATTCGATTTTTATTGCATTTTGAGGGGGAATGGTGTATTGTAGTAAGGCATATTGTCTTTTTGCCTGATCGGAGATTGCGCAAAGCGCCGTGCAGCGAGCACAAAGCTGCTTGATAATAAAAGACGATTTCGGAAGAGGACGCGCGCATTGCGCGCTTCTTGCGGGATAAGAGATTGCGCAAAGCGCCGTGCAGCGAGCGCAAAGCTGCTTGATAATAAAAGACGATTTCGGAAGAGGACGCGCGCACTGCGCGCTTCTTGCGAGTTACTGATAAAGGAGTTTGAGCCATGAGCGAAACCTTGAATATCCCGGAAATCTATGGAAGCTGCGTCTTTGGCGAAAAGGAGATGCTCAGCCGTCTGCCCAAGGCGATTTACAAGAGCCTGCGCCGCAGCATGGCGACCGGCGAGGAGCTGGAGCCCACCGTTGCCGACGCGACTGCCTGCGCCATGAAGGAATGGGCCATTGAAAAGGGCGCGACGCATTTTACGCACTGGTTTCAGCCGCTGACGGGAACGACCGCCGAAAAGCACGACTCCTTCATCAATCCTACGCAGGACGGCGGGGTGATCATGGAGCTGAGCGGCAAGGAGCTGATTCGCGGCGAGCCGGATGCTTCCTCCTTCCCCTCCGGCGGCATCCGCGCTACGTTCGAGGCGCGCGGATATACCGTTTGGGACATCACCAGCCCTGCCTTTATCTATGACAGCGGAAACACCAAGACGCTGTGCATTCCGACGGCGTTTTGCGCTTATACAGGCGAAGCGCTGGATAAGAAGACGCCGCTGCTGCGCTCGATGGAGGTCATCAGCCGTCAGGCTGTGCGGATCTGCCGCCTCTTTGGCGATACGCA
This sequence comes from uncultured Oscillospiraceae bacterium, assembly GCA_964483645.1. GTDB lineage: Bacteria > Bacillota > Clostridia > Christensenellales > Aristaeellaceae > Ventricola. The sequence continues at coordinate 3,521 of CAZACG010000035.1, forward strand.
GACCCAAAAGGTGCTTCCTTCGGTTGGTCCGGAGCAGGAATATTTCATCGTTGATCGCGAAACCTATTTGAAGCGCAAGGACCTGATCTTCACCGGACGCACGCTCTTTGGCGCTATGCCGCCCAAGGGACAGGAGATGGAGGATCACTACTTCGGCGCAATCAAGGAGCGCGTCTCCAACTATATGCGCGATCTGGATGTGGAGCTTTGGAAGCTGGGTATTCCGGCGAAGACGGAGCACAACGAGGCTGCGCCCGCCCAGCATGAGCTCGCGCCGATTTACAGCACGGCCAACCTTGCCACGGACGAGAACATGCTCATCATGAACGTCATGAAAAAGGTTGCCCTGCGTCACGGGCTGGTATGCCTGCTGCATGAAAAACCCTTCGCGGGCGTCAATGGCAGCGGCAAGCACAATAACTGGTCGCTGACGACCGACACGGGACGCAATCTCTTCAGCCCGGGCCGCGACCCACAGCACAATAAGCTCTTTCTGCTCATGCTCGCGGCGGTCATGCGCGCGGTGGATGAGCATGCGGGGCTTTTGCGCATGAGCGCCTCAAACCCCGGCAACGATCAGCGGCTGGGCGCGAACGAAGCGCCGCCGGCCGTGATTTCCATGTTCTTGGGCGAGCAGCTGACTGCGCTTGTGGAGCATATCATCTGCGGCAGCGAGGACAGCCTGCCGCAGATGCAGACCATGAAGGTGGGCGTTTCCACCCTTCCTGCGATTCGCAGGGACGCTATGGATCGCAACCGTACCTCGCCCTTTGCTTTTACGGGCAACAAGTTCGAATTCCGCATGACGCCTTCTTCCGGCTGCATTGCGGATGCGAACACTGTGCTCAACACGATCACCGCAGACGTGCTCTCCGATTTTGCGGACGAGCTGGAGGCAGCGGAGGATTTCGACGCCGCGCTGGACGCGCTGATTCGCAGAGAGATGACCGCGCATCAGCGTATCCTCTTCAACGGCAACGGCTATACGGAGGAGTGGCTCGCCGAGGCCGAGCGCCGGGGTTTGCCCAATATCGCCGGTATGGTTGACGCGATTGGGGAGCTGGTGAAGGAGGAGTCCGTGGAGCTGTTTGAGCGCCACGGCGTGTACACGCGAAAGGAGCTTGCCGCCCGTGCGGAGGTTTCCTACGAGCTCTATGCCAAGACCATCAATATTGAGGCGCTGACGATGATTGACATGGCGGGCAAGGAGATTATTCCCGCCGTGGTGCGCTATACGACTGAGCTGGCTTCCTCCATCAATGCGGTGGAGACGGCGGGTGTGGATGCGAGCGTGCAGCGCGGTCTGCTCGCACGCGTCAGCGAGCTGCTTGGGCAGGCCGGCGAGGCGCTTGAACAGCTGCGCGTGAGCCAGCGGCATGCGGCGGCGCTCTCGGGCGAGACGCAGGCCAGAGCATATTATCATGAGGTTGTTCCCGCCATGCAGGCGCTGCGCACGCCCGTGGATCAGATGGAAATGATTGTGGACAGCCGACTGTGGCCGATGCCGACCTATGGGGAGCTGCTATTCAATGTATGATGCATAGCAGGACTCAAACAGGCCGATCCGAGGAAGGCTATGCCCGGTTCTCAGGGACGCCTGCGCGCTTGGTGCGGCGGTTTACGCATCCATTGGGCATGCATAATATGGATTCGGCGAGCGATGTGACGGCAATTTGCCGATATGCGGCAGATGGGTCGCATGGAGCTACTATGTCTTTGCGTTTGAAAACGCCGATGAGCTGTATACGCTGATGGGCAAGTGACCTTTTCCGCGCGGGGCGCGGAAGCGAAAAGAGAGGACGTGATACCGATGTGTGGAATCGTGGGATATGTGGGCGTGAAGCCCGCCGCGCCGATCCTTCTGGACGGGCTCTCCCGTCTGGAATACCGCGGCTATGACTCCGCCGGCATCGCCGTGCGCGATGCGGACAGGGATCATATCGAGGTGGTCAAGACGAAGGGACGGCTCAAAAACCTGATGGAGATGACCGACTCCGGCCACGCCGTCAAGGGAACGAGCGGCGTGGGCCATACGCGCTGGGCGACGCACGGCGAGCCGAGCACGGTCAATGCGCATCCGCATTATTCGCGCGACAAGCGCGTGGTTGTGGTTCACAACGGTATCATTGAAAACTATCAGGAGATTCGCACCGCACTGCAGCGCAAGGGCTACACCTTCAACACCCAGACGGACACCGAGGCAGCCGCGCTGCTGCTGGACAGCTATTACAGCGACAGCGCAAAGGCGGGGTTGTCTGCGCGCGAGCGCGCGCTCGATGCGATTCATCACATGATGATTCGCGTGCGCGGCAGCTATGCGCTGGGCATCCTCTTTGGCGACCAGCCGGGCGTGATCTATGCGGCGCGCAAGGACAGCCCGCTGATCATCGGCCGCTGCGACGGCGAGCTGAGCGGACATATGATCGCCTCCGACGTACCCGCCGTGCTTAACTATACGCGCAATGTCGTTTATATTGACAATCTGGAAATTGCCTGCCTGACGCAGGAGGAAAGGCACATCTACAACATCGACTGCGAGGAGATTGAAAAGCCCTTCGTAGAGATTCGTTGGGACGCCGCCGCCGCCGAAAAGGACGGCTACGAGCATTTCATGATGAAGGAGATCCACGAGCAGCCGCGCGCTGTGCGCGATACGCTTTCTCCGCGCATCGTGGAAGGCGTGGATGGCGTCCGGCACATTGATCTGAGCGAGACGGAGTTGACGGACGAGGAGCTCAAAAAGATCTCGCGCATTGAAATGATCGGCTGCGGTTCCGCATATCATGTGGGTCTGGCGAGCCGCTGCGTGTTTGAGAAGCTGGCAAAGATCCCTGTGGAGGTGGATCTGGCGAGCGAATTCCGCTACCGCGACCCGATTCTGGACGCTAATTCGCTGGTGATCATCATCAGCCAGAGCGGAGAGACGGCGGATAGTCTGGCTGCGCTGCGCCTTTGCAAGGAGCGCGGCGTGCACACGCTGGCGATTGTCAACGTCGTCGGCTCCTCGATTGCGCGCGAGGCGGATGCGGTCATGTACACGTGGGCTGGTCCGGAGATCTCCGTGGCGACGACCAAGGCGTATTCCACACAGCTGGCGGCGATGTATCTGGTGGCGACGAAGCTGGCCTCCGTGCGTGGGACGATTGATGAAAAGCGCGAGGAGGAGCTTATTGAGGAAATGCTCGCCCTGCCGGACAAGATTGAGCGCGTGCTTTCCGACAAGGAGCGCGTGCAGTGGTTCGCCAACAAGATGGCCTCTTGCAAGGATGTATTCTTTATCGGACGCGGACTGGATTACGCCATCAGCCAGGAGGGCAGCCTCAAGCTCAAGGAGATCAGCTACATCCATTCCGAAGCCTATGCAGCCGGCGAACTCAAGCATGGCACGATCAGCCTTATCGAGGACGGCGTGCTCGTGGTGGGCGTGGCGACGCAGCCGGAGCTGTTTGAAAAGGTTGTCTCCAACATGGTCGAGGTTCGCAGCCGCGGCGCGTACCTTTTCGGCTTGACCACCTACGGTCAGTATGCTATTGAGGATACCGTCAACTTTACCGTCTATGTTCCGCGCACGGACGCGCTGTTTGCCACGTCGCTGGCGGTCGTCCCGCTTCAGCTGCTGGCGTATTACATCAGCTGTGCCAAGGGTCTTGACGTGGATAAGCCGAGAAATCTGGCCAAGAGCGTGACGGTGGAATAATACGAATCTCAGATAGAAACGAGCTATCAGTGCGAAGAGTCACCTGACGGGGAGTTCCTCAAGACTCAATTTGATTTGAGAATGGTAAGAGAATAGTATCAGAACAAAACGAACAAAATAAAACGAACCATAAGCGCTTTGCGCTTATGGTTCGTTTTATTTGACGTAAAGGAAATTACACAAAGCATCGTGCATCGAGCACAGAATAGCTTCATACTGTAAGCTGTTTCGAAAATGGGACGCGCTTTCTGAGAACAGGATTACGCCTTGCCCGGCCAGCAGATCAGCGCGTCGGCTTCGCCTGTGAGCACACAGGAAACCAGCTGTGCCGGCAGGAACACGCAGTCGCCTGCGTGCAGCGCCATGCTGCCGTCCTTCCACTGAAGCCGGCAATCGCCCAGCGCGCACAGAAGCCTGAAATGCTCTGCCGTAGCTTCCAGAGGCATGTCGCCCGTCACATGCAGGCGCGCAAGCGTGAAGGCGTCCTCTTCGATGTAGGTGATGATTTCGCCGCCGGCGCAGCGATCGACCTTGCCCACCGTCGGCTTGAGCTCGGCGTTGAGATCGACTACGTCCAGTCCCTTTTGGATATGCAGCTCTCTGCCCTTGCCCTGCGCGTCTACGCGATCCCAGTCATAGAAGCGGTAGGTCACGTCGCTGGACTGCTGAATCTCCATGAGCGTGATGCCGCTGCCAAGCGCATGCACCATGCCCGCCGGGATGAAGAACACGTCGCCCGCTTTGGCCGGGACGAAATTCAGGCATGCGCGCACGGCGTCGCCGCCGCAGGCGCAGGCCGCGCTGAGCTGCTCATGGGTTACGCCTTCGCGGATGCCGTAGATCAGCTGCGCGTCCTCCTTGGCGGAGAGAATCACCCATGCCTCGGTCTTGCCGAGCTTGCCGCCCTCGTTCTTGCCTGCGTAGGCGTCGTCCGGGTGTACCTGAACGGAGAGCCAGTCCTCCGCGTTAATCAGCTTGAGCAGCAGCGGGAAAACCTCGCCAACCTGTGTGCCGCGCATCGCCTCGCCATGCTCGGCGAGCAGCTCGGGCAGCGTGCGTCCTGCCTCGTCGCGGCTTTCAAGCCCTGCGAGCACGGAAACCTCAAGGCTTTCACCCGTGCGCTCATCCGGGATATGCTTGCCATAGGCGCGCAGGCCGTTTCCTCCCCACGGGGTCATGCTGCCATAGCGATAGGCAGGCGTCATTTTGATGGGATAAAGAGACATGCTGGTTTCCTCCTTGGTTGTCTTTATTCTCCGGCAACGCTCAGCGCTTTGACGGCCACGGACGGGCTGCCGATGGGCGAACCTTCAAAGAGCAGATCACTGCCCACGCAGGTGATCTCCTCGAGCAGCTTGTAGAAATTGCCCGCGACGGTGAATTGCTCGACTGCGCGCGCAATGCGTCCGTCCTTGACCTCAAAGCCGCGCGAGAGCAGCGAGAAGTCGCCGCTGACGGGATTCGCGCCCGCATGCAGACCGGAGACCTCGGTCAGATACAGGCCATCGCCCATGTCCTGAAGCAGCGCGTCAAGGCTCTTGTCGCCCGGGGCAAGGAACAGGTTGCTCGGCGCGACGCGGCCGGAGCCTGCGGCGTTGCCCGTGGTCTTCGTTCCGGCCTTTTTGGCGGTTCGGCGGTTATGCAGAAGCGTCGTCAGCGTGCCGTTTTCGATCACGTTCTTCTTATAAGTTGCCGCGCCCTCGCGGTCAAAGCTGCCGCTGCCCAGTCCCCACGGGAGAAGCGGATCGTCCGTGAGCGTTACGCAATCGCCTGCGATGCGCTCGCCCTCGCGGCCTGCGAGCAGGGAAAGCCCCTTTTGCGCGTTATCTGCCGAGAACACGCCGCAGAAGGTGGTCAGCAGATCGGCCATCGCGCCGTTGCGAATGACGACCCGATACTCGCCGCTCTTCAGGCGTTCGGCGTGGAGCTTGGAAAGCGCGTCCTCCTCACAGCCC
>CAZACG010000036.1:0-9068 GCA_964483645.1 uncultured Oscillospiraceae bacterium
GGAGCGTATCAATGCCGATACGCTCCACAAACTGTTTTTTGAACACCCACCTAAAGAGACGGGCTGTTTGCGTAGGATGAGAGGCATTTATACGCTTCTCAAATCAATCGAGCCTTAAGAGAAGCCGCCGTCAGGGTACGCGTCGATCCCTGACGGCTTTGAGAGAATGGCTTTGCTATGGAAGCCGTCGGGCTGCCGCCCAAACCAGCCAAGGGATTTCGCCTCTTGCTCCCTTATTCGCTTTGCGCTGATAGACCGTTTTGTTCTGAGAACAGTATTATACGTTCATCTGCCTTGAGATTTCGGCGGTCTTGCTCTTGCGATAGCAGAGGCGGTATTCGCTCGTCGCCTCGTCCGCCTTCAGGCGCAGCGTCATGTCTGTGGCGTCGACATCCGGGAGCACCCAGTTGACGGTCGGGCCGATGCGGTTTTCGTTCGCGTCGACCTCGCCGCTGTTCCATGTGAGCAGCAGATATTCTCTGCCCGCAAGCACAACGCTGACCTCGACGGTTTTCTGCGCCGCCTCGGGAGAATCGTTGAGCAGCCAGAGCTGCGCGTTCAGGCATTCCCCGGCAGACCAGTCAAACTTCGGAATCCGCGCGCTGGCCATCACGGGACGCAGCGCGTCCTTGACGGCGTAATAGGCGGGCTTTTCCTGCGTGGGATAGGTGATCAGGCTATTGCCCGCCGCCGTAATCCACGGCTCACAGTAGCACCAGTTGATTGCCATGGAGCAGTAGGGGGCTTGACGGCGCGCTTCCTCAAAGATCGCTTTGTAGCCCTCGCATTGCAGCCAGCCCGCAAGGCGCACCACCTTTTCAAGCGAATCAAGCGGCTCCTGCGCGTAGCGCTCCAGCACGTCCATGCACAGCCACCGCTGCGCTCCCCATGCGCCGAAGGCATGGTGCAGCTTCCAAGAGCCCATATTGCGGATGGGGAAGAGCTCGTCTGCGGGAATGATTTTTTTCAGGTTTTCAAGATCCGTCACGCCTGGCACGCCGAATTCCGTGTATGCGGTGCAATGGGCGTTTTGGAAGAGCGTGAACACATCGCAATCCTGATCCGGGTCATAGAACGTATAGCCGCCATGCCCCATGCCGAAGATCGGGGAGGTCATGAGGAAGGGACGCTCCATATCAAGCTCGTAGCACAGCTTGTTCAGCAACCGCAGCGCGAGGGATTGATCCGTCATCAGCGACCAATCGTTGAACAGCTCGTTGCCGCCGCAATACATGACCACGCTCGGATGGCTGCGCAGGGCCAGCAAAATAGCCGTCGCCTCCTGCTCGAGCACCTTGAGATAATGCGGCGTGCCGATATAGTTGTTGCAGGCGAGCGGGAATTCGACCCAAACCATGATGCCGAGCTGATCGCACAGCTCATAGAACGCGGGCTTGTTGATGCCCGAGCCGCCCCAGCAGCGGAAGATGTTCATATTTGCGTCGCGCGCGAGCGTGATGAGCGTCTCATAGCGCGCTCTGTCGATCCTGCCGTTGAAGATATCCGGGTTGACCCAGTTGCTGCCCTTAGCGAACACGCGCCGCCCGTTAAGCTCCAGTTGAATTGGCGCGACGCTGCGTCCCTTGGGGAACAGATGCGGTTCGTTCCATGCGCCCTCGTTCATGATCAAGCGGACGCGGCGCAGGCCGATTTGCCCCGTGCGCGTGCAGCCGGGCGTTTGGACGGTGTAGGTGTAGAGCGCGGGCTCGCCCTGTCCGTTACACCACCAAAGGCGCGGATTGTTGATGACAAAGCGATTGCCCGTGCCGATTTTTCGTCCGTCCGGGTCAAAGAGCGTAATGTCAACCGGCGCATCACATTCGGTTTCAAAGCAGATTTCCGCCGAGGAATAATCCTCGCTGAGCGTATAGAACGGCTCGCAGCGGCGGATAAAGTCCTTCGTTCTCGTCTCGACATAGGTTTCCTGCCAGATGCCGGAGACGAGCATGCGCGGATGCCAGTCCCATTCATAGCCAACAGGGGGCTTGACGCAGATATCCGCCTGTTGGCGGTCTTCAAACTCTGCGCTCTCGCGCTTGGGATGTGCATGGATGCGCACGATGAGTTCGCAGCCGTCCTGGCAGGGGAGCTGTATCTGTACGCGCGTGAACATGCCCTCGTGCTCGAGAACGAGCTTTCCGTCCAGCAGAAGGTCGAAGCGATAGTCGATGCCCTCGCTGACGAAGAAAGCCGTTTCGCCTTCGGCGACGTCATAGCGCAGATGCGTGCGGTATTCCCACGTATAATCCTCGGTTTGACGAAAGAGTGTGACGTTTTCGCCTACGCTGATATCGCCCCAGCCCATCATCCTTGCGTAGTCGAACTGTACGTTGCCGGGGACCTCGGCGCTGAACCATTCGGAGGGGCCTTCCGGACGGAGCGCGCGGGCCTGCCATTGCTGATTGAATCTCATGGTACATGCTCTCCTCTTGAATCGCGTTTTTCTCCATTATACCGTCTGAATGGGAAGCAGGCAACAGCCTCTTTGCAATTCCTCGGCGCAAAGCAGAAAAAACGTATCTTGCCAATCCGAAGCGTTGTGCTATAATCAAATAGACAAAGTTAAGCCCTATTCCCTGTATGGATTGCATAGGAGGCTGGTTTATGCGATATTTGGGTATTGAATACGAGATGAAACATTCCCCCAAGCTGGATCAGACATTTATTCCCTTTGGCGTATGGCTCAAAGCCTATCTGGCGGGCGCAGAGCAGGAGATTGCCATTGCCGTTGAGCGCGAGGACGGCAAGGTATCCGTCCATCGCACGCACATCCACGGAACGCCCGACATGAAGGCGGCGGATGAGCGCTTTGTGGAGCGCTATGTGAAATTCCTCCTCTGGTCCGTGGGCGGCATGCGCGTGTATGTGTGCGGCTGCAGCGAGATTGCCCAAAGGCTCAAGGCGGCCTATACGCCCCAAGGAGAGCGTCGCTTTGACTATGATTTCTTTGGCAAGGTGTATGAGCGAGCGCTTGAGGTGCTGGATCTGCCGCTTGCGGACTGCCCGGAGCAGCGGGAGGCTGCGCAGCCCATGGGCGGACATATGGACGGCTGCCGCATTGGCTTTGACGCGGGCGGCTCGGATCGCAAGGTATCCGCCGTCATCGACGGTCGATGCGTTTATTCGGAGGAGGTTGTCTGGTTCCCGAAGCTCAACGAGGATCCGGCGTATCACTACGGGCATATTGTAGAGGCGTTTAAGACCGCTGCGAGCAAGATGCCCCGCGTGGACGCGATCGGCGTATCCTCGGCGGGCGTATACATCAGCAATTGTCCGATGGTCGCTTCCCTGTTTATCAAGGTGCCACGCAGCGAATGGGAAAAGGTCAAGACCATCTACACCCGCGCAGCCGCCGAGATCGGCGATGTGCCGCTGGTTGTCGCTAACGACGGCGATGTTTCTGCGCTCGCCGGGGCGATGGGCATGGGCGTGGGCAGCATCATGGGCGTAGCGATGGGAACCTCCGAGGCCGTTGGCTATGTGGACAAGGACAAGAACGTGCTCGGCTGGCTCAATGAGCTGGCGTTTGCGCCGGTTGATCTTCAGGCGGACGCGATGCAGGATGAGTGGTCTGAGGACTTTGGCGTGGGCTGCAAGTATTTCTCCCAGGATGCGGTCATTAAGCTCGCGCCTGCGGCGGGGATCTCGCTGGATCCTGCGCTCAGCCCGGCAGAAAAGCTCAAAGCAGTGCAGGCGCTGATGGAGGAAGAAGATCCGCGCGCGAAGGCGATTTATGAGACCATCGGCGCGTATCTGGCCTATACTGTGGTGCTTTACAGCGAGTTTTATGAGATTGAGCATATGATGATGCTCGGCCGCGTGATGAGCGGCAAGGGCGGCGATACGATCCTTTCCGTGTGCAACGCGATTCTGGAAGACGAGTTCCCAATGCTTAAGCAGAAGCTGAAGGTCATGCTCCCGGATGAAAAGACCCGCCGCGTAGGGCAGTCCGTCGCGGCGGCGACGCTGCCGGAAAGGAAAAAGTAAGTCGATTCGGAAGGGGGCGAGAGCCGTGACGCGGAGAAATGTTCAAGGAGGCAGCATGTTTTACAAAAACGCTCGGATTTTTGCCGGGGATTTCAGGTTTCACATGGGTGCGTTCGAGGTTGTGGACGGGCGGTTTGGCGCGGTGCTGCCTGACTGCGTCCCCGAAGATGCGCTCGATCTGAACGGCGCGACGGTCATTCCGGGGCTGATCGAGGTACATAGCCACGGCAATTCCGGATATGATTTTTCGGATGGGGACGAAGAGGGACTTCGCCGCATGGCGCAGTATTATCTAAGCTGCGGCGTGACAAGCTTTGCGCCGGCGTCGATGACTTTGCCCTATGACGTGCTCGCCAAGGCGTTTGCCAATGCGAGCAAGCTTGCGCATGAGCGCCCGGAGGGCTGCGCCGTGCTACGCGGCATTCACATGGAAGGCCCGTATTTTTCTTATAAAAAGCGGGGCGCGCAGAACCCCGAATATCTCAAAGCGCCGGATTTTGAGGGCTTCAGCATGCTTTATGAGGGCTGCGGTGGTTTGGTGCGCATTGTGGACGTCGCGCCGGAGCTGCCCGGAGCTGTGGAGTTTATTCAAAAGGCAAAGGAGCTGTGTACCGTCTCTGTGGCGCATACGGATTCGGATTACGCGCACGCCAAGGCTGCCTTTGACGCAGGCGCAACGCATGTGACGCATCTGTACAACGCCATGCCGGGCATCCATCACAGAAATCCGGGCGTGATTCCCGCCGCATGCGAAAATGCCAATGTGCGCGCGGAGATCATCTGCGACGGCATGCATATCCATCCCGCGTCTGTGCGCATGGCGTTCTCTGCGTTTGGCGCGGAACGGATGATTCTTATTTCCGACTCCGGCCGCTGCGCCGGACAGCCGGAGGGCACGCGGTTTGAGCTGGGCGGACAGACCGCACAGCTGATCGGCGGCGTGGCGAAGCTCGCCGACGGCACCATTGCCTGCTCTGCGGCCAATCTGTGGCAGTGCCTGACCAACACGATCGCATGGGGCGTTGACGAGGCGGCCGCCGTGCGCGCGGCAACCCATAATCCCGCCTGCGCGATCAGCGCGCAGGAAATCGTTGGCTCCATTGAGCCGGGCAAGCAGGCGGATTTTGTCGTCTGCGGACAGGGATATGAGAGTAAGCGCGTGTTTCTGGCGGGGAGGGAGATTGAATAAGGCGGTGTGACGCTGAGAGCTCTCCGGATCGCCGGCCCAACGTTCCCAATCATATAAAAAACGTAGTTTCAGTCGCAGGCTGTACAGCAGCCTGTGAGGGAAACTACGTTTTTTTGCCGTATGGGGAATTGCGAAAAAGCGTTGGAAAATTCCCTCAGGGAGAGAGTGGTTTCGTGTGAGCGTCTTTGGAGGAGCGTTGTCCCGGGCTTCATCAAGAAGCTTAGAGGAAAAGGCGCTGTCAAGCGAAAAACTTCGATATTTCAGGCAACAATGAAGATTTTCGCCCGAAAGTTTCCAAAGAACGATCGGAAGGCCCTTTGGCGGTACGTTGGAGCAGCGCTTCAAGCTTACAGAGCCCCAAGCTCGAGAGCGCACATGATTCTTCATCAAGCTGCTTCGACAGAATTACAGCAGCGTAATACCGGCCTGCTCGAAGACCTCGCGCGTATGCGCATCCCAGATGGAGGATTGTACCTCGCCGATATGCGCCTTGCCCAGCAGCAGCATGCACAGGCGGCTCTGTCCGATACCGCCGCCCATGGTCAGGGGCAGCTGGCGCTCAAGGAGCATCTTATGGAAGGGCAGCTCGCGGCGATGGTTGCAGCCGGCGAGCGTGAGCTGGCGGTCGAGCGATTCGGGGCTGACGCGGATGCCCATAGAGGAAATTTCCATCGCGCAGCCGAGCACGGGATGCCAGAAGAGAATGTCGCCGTTCATCTCCCAGTCATCATAGTCCGGCGCGCGTCCGTCGTGCGGCTTGCCGCTCTTCAGCTTGCCGCCGATTCCCTGAATGAACACGGTGCCGTGCTCGCGGACGACGGCGTTTTCGCGCTGCTTGCCTGTCAGATCGGGATACTGATCCTCCAGCTCCTGTGCGGTGATAAAGGTCACGTCCCGACGCAGCAGCGGCGTGCTACACAGCTGAGGATACTTGCCGCGTACGGTCAGCTGCGTATCACAGATGCTGTCCACAATCGCCTGGACCGCTTGGCGCAGCGTGAAGATCGTGCGCGATTCCTCGGTGATGACTTTTTCCCAGTCCCACTGATCGACATAGATGGAGTGCAGGTTATCCAGCTCTTCATCGCGGCGGATGGCGTTCATGTCGGTGTAGATGCCCTTGCCGGGATGGATGTCATAGCGATAGAGCGCCATGCGCTTCCACTTGGCCAGAGACTGCACGACCTGCGCCTCGGCCCCGGCGAACGGAATATCGAAGCTGACTGGACGTTCCACGCCATTGAGATCATCGTTCAGACCCGAGGAGGGTTCTACGAACAGCGGCGCAGACACGCGCTTGAGATTCAGCGAACGGGCCAGCGAATCCTGAAACGAGCGCTTAATCAGACTGATGGCGCTCTGCGTCTGATACAGCGACAGATGGGGCTTGTAGCCCGCAGGAATAAAAGAACCCATAACAACCCTCCTACATAGGACAAAGCTTCTTTAAGATCGGCGATCCCTTTGCGCCGGAGGAATGCCCGGCGGTACTCGGCGACAGCCCTCAAAGGAAGATCTTCGGAACGAATCGGAGCGGAGGATGCGCTACGCTTGAAGACGGTTAAACCCTCGCCGCGACGAGATCGCCCATCTGTGTGCAGGAGATTTTCGTCATGCTTTCGGCATAGATGTCCGCCGTGCGATAGCCCTCGTCAAGCACCTGAGAGACTGCCTTTTCAATGGCCTTTGCCTCCTGCTCCAGACCGAGGCTGTGCCTGAGCAGCAGCGCGCCGGAAAGGATGGTGCCTACAGGGTTGGCGATATCGCGGCCCGCGATGTCCGGCGCGGAGCCGTGGATCGGCTCGTACAGGCCGCGCGTGCCGCTGCTGAGGCTCGCGGAGGGCATCATGCCCAAGCTGCCTGCAATGGCCGCGCTCTCGTCGGAGAGAATGTCGCCGAAAAGATTGCCGGTAATCATCACGTCGAACTGCGAGGGACGCAGGATCAGCTGCATCGCCGCATTGTCCACATACATATAGGAGACCTCGACCTCCGGGTATTCGGCAGAAAGCTTTTGCACGGTCTCGCGCCACAGGCGGGAACATTCCAGCACATTCGCCTTGTCTACGGAGCAAAGCTTGCTGCGGCGCTTTTTCGCCATTTCAAAGCCGATACGTGCAAGACGCTCGATTTCCATCTCGGAGTACGCCATCTCGTCCGTGGCGGCCTTGCGATTCTCCGAACGCCAGCGCTTGCCAAAGTAGATATCGCCGGTCAGCTCGCGCAGGATCATGATGTCAATCGGCTGAGCAATGATGTCCGGGCGCAGCGGACATGCGCCTGCCAGCTGGGGATGGATGGTACACGGGCGCAGATTGGCGAACACCTGCATGCCCTTGCGCAGCGCGAGCAGGCCCTTTTCCGGGCGCTTGGACGGCTCGACGCTGTCCCACTTCGGGCCGCCGACGCTGCCCATGAGCACGGCGTCCGCCGCATTGCAGGCGGCGAGCGTTTCATCGGTGAGCGGCACGCCGAACGCGTCGATGGACGCGCCGCCGAGCTTGCGCTCGTCAAAGCTGAATTCGTGACCGTATTTGGCTGCGACAGCCTTGAGAACTTTGACCGCCTGCGCGGTGATCTCCGGGCCGATGTAATCGCCCGGGAGCGTAACGATATTGGCTTTCATATTTCCTCCAAAACCTCATCCGTCATGCCTTTAGCATGCGGCCTTCTCTTAAGGGAGAAGGCCGGAGTTGATTGATATACGCAAGCTTTTCAATGCCGAGAAGCTGCGCCCTTCGCTGGCTTTTGGGCCGTGGCGAGGGCGTCGGACGGCAATCAGCCCTGAACCTTCTTTTTGACGTAATTGGCGATACCGCCTACGGCGATGATCTCCTGAATGAAGGGCGGGAACGGCGCGGCGGTGAAGCGTTCGCCGGTGGTCACATCAATGATCACGCCGGCGTCCAGATCCACCTCGACCTCATCGCCGTCGCGGATGGCGGCGGAGGCTGCCGGGCATTCAATGATCGGCAGGCCGATGTTGATGGCGTTGCGGTAGAAGATGCGGGCGAAGCTGTCCGCGATGACCAGCTGGATGCCGCTGGCCTTGATGGCGATGGGCGCATGCTCACGAGAGGAGCCGCAGCCGAAGTTGCGTCCTGCGACGATGACCTTGCGCGTCTCGCTCTTGGCCGCAAATGCCTTGTCAAGATCCTCCATGCAATGGGAGGCAAGCTCCTTATGATCGGTGGTATTCAGATGGCGCGCGGGGATGATGACGTCGGTATCAATGTGATCGCCATATCGGATGACGGCAGATTTAACTTTCATAATCAGAGCACCTCCTCGGGTACGGCTACGCGGCCCATGATCGCAGACGCTGCGGCGACGGCGGGGCTGGCCAGAATGACCTCGCTGCCGGTATGCCCCATGCGGCCCACAAAGTTGCGGTTGGTTGTGGAGACGGCGCGCTCGCCGTCGGCGAGAATACCGCAGTGTCCGCCCAGACACGGACCGCAGGTCGGCATGGTGAAGATCGCGCCTGCGTCGATGAAGATATCGACAAGACCCTCGGCGAGGCATTGCTTAACCACCTGCTGGGTGCCGGGAATGACGATGCAGCGCAGATAATCGGCGACCTTTTTGCCCTTGAGCACGGCGGCGGCGGCGCGCATATCGCTGATGCGGCCGTTGGTGCAGCTGCCAATGACGACCTGATCGATCTTCATCTCCTTGCACTCGCGCGCGGGCTTGGTGTTCTCCGGCAGATGCGGCAAGGAAACGGTCATATCCAGCTCGTCGAGATCAATGACGACCTCGCGGGCATACTCCGCGTCCTCGTCCGCTTCAAAGGCCGTCCATTCGCGCGTGACGCGCCCATTCAGGTAAGCCTTGCAGACGTCGTCGACCGGGAAGATGCCGTTCTTGGCGCCTGCCTCGATGGCCATAT